>CAZSYU010000014.1:37359-64505 GCA_964611345.1 uncultured Pseudomonadales bacterium | reverse complement strand
GCTCCGGCCCCAGAACAAGCGCCGCAAAGAGCATCAGGAGCTTAGGGGTGGCCTTGCCAAGGGGGACGAGGTGGTTACAGCCGGTGGTATTGTTGGGCTGGTGAAGAAGGTGGATGACGACTTTGTCCAGCTGGACGTGGGCAAGGGCACCGAGCTCCGCTTTCAGAAGTCGGCCGTGGGCGCCTCGTTGCCCAAGGGCACGCTGAAGTCGCTCGACAGTCAATAGACGGCCAATAGACGGTCAATAGAGGTAGTAAAGGCAGATGGCTAATGACGGCCTTGTAGGCGAAAGCCTGATTCGACCGCCCGGCGTTGGCCATCGGCCACCTAACACCTTTCCGCTATGGCGCTATCTGCTGGTGATCTTTGTGGTTGGCCTGGGCGCGATCTACGCGCTGCCCACGCTGTACCCACCCGACTATGCGTTGCAGATTCGGCCCGACAACGTCGATCAAGAGGCCGATCAGGCGCTCATTGAACGCGCCACGACGACGCTGCAACAAGGCGGCGTCACTGTGCTGGGCAGCGAACTCAAAGACGGCAACGCGCTCATTCGCCTGCAAAACAACGAAGCACAGTTAAAGGGCCAGGGTCTGCTGCGTGGTGCGCTCAATCCCAACCTCGAGGCGACTGGCGAGGCAGACTTTGTCGTTGCGTTGAATCGCGCCCAAACCACACCACAGTGGTTGCAAGACATCGGCGGCAAGCCTATTTCGCTCGGCCTCGACCTGTCGGGTGGGGTGCATTTTTTGCTGCAGGTCGACATGGAAACCTTTCTTGAGAAGCGCGGCAACATCACCGCCAAAACGCTTTCCGACACCCTGTATGACAACAAAATTCGCCCGCAGGTCAGCAATCGCCGTGACCCCTGGGCCGCGGGCACTGTCATTAGTATTCCGTTTCGGAACGAAGCGGATCGGGACAAAGCCCTGCCCATAGTGAGCGACCCCAACAACCTGATTGGTTACGACATCGACGAACGAGAGGTGAAGGGCTATCCGGGTCTGGTGCTGACCGCCACCGATGACTACAAGCGCGGCCTTGAAGACTACGCCATTGACCAAAACCTGCAGAGCCTGCGCAACCGGGTCAACGAACTGGGTGTGTCTGAGCCCTTGGTACAGCGGTTGGGCCGTTCGCGCATTGTGCTCGACTTGCCCGGCATTCAGGACAGCGCTGAAGCCAAGAAGATCATTAACAAGTTTGCCAACCTCGAGTTTCGGCTGGTGGCCACCAACGATGTGCGCGCCAGCGAAACTGAAAAATTTGAGTACGAGGGCCGCGAAGTCTCTTTGTTGCGGGAGAACATTGTTACCGGTGACCAGGTGATTGATGCGCAGCAAGACTATGACCCGGAATCCGGTTTGCCCCAGGTGAGCATTAAGCTCGACTCGGACGGCGGCAAAAAAATGTACGACTCAACCAAAGACAACATTGGCAACTCCATGTCGGTGCTGTTCCTTGAGTCGAAGACGCGGCAGATCATCAAGATTGTTGATGGCAAAGAAGTCTCTGAACTGGTCACTACAGAGACCAAGCGCGTTATTAACGTGGCAACCATTCAGGCGGCGCTGCCCTATAACTTTCGAATCACCGGACTCGACAGCCTGGGTGAAGCTCGTGAGCTTGCGCTGCTTTTACGAGCTGGCGCCTTGGCCGCGCCCATGTACATCGTCGAAGAACGCACGGTGGGTGCCCAGCTGGGCGACGAGAACATCGAACGCGGTTTTCAGAGCCTCGCAGTCGGGTTGGGGCTGGTGGCCCTCTTTATGATGGTCTACTACAAGCTGTTTGGTATAGCCGCGGTGCTCGCGCTTACGGCTAACCTGATGCTGATTGTTGCCATCATGAGTCTGCTGGGGGCAACACTCACATTGCCTGGTATAGCGGGTATTGTGCTTACCATCGGTATGGCGGTCGACGCCAACGTGCTGATCTTTTCGCGCATTCGCGAAGAGCTACGCGATCGTGCGCCGCAAGCGGCGATTCAGGCCGGTTTTGACCGCGCTTTTGTCACCATTTTTGACGCCAATCTGACCACATTTTTTGTGGCCATCATCCTGTTCTCGATTGGCAGCGGGCCGGTGAAGGGCTTCGCGGTTACGTTGGCTATTGGCATCGTTACCTCGATGTTTACCGCCATTATGGGCACGCGTGCTCTGGTTAACCTGATTTACGGCGGGCGCAAGCTCACCTCGATTTCGATATAGGAGCGAGGGAATGGCACGCGAAACCACAACGTTCGACTTTATGGGCAAGCGCAAGCTTGCCACCATTCTTAGCGCGGTATTGATTGTTTGCTCGATCGGTTTGCTGATCGCCCGCGGCCTAAACTGGGGCCTCGATTTCACCGGCGGCACGCTGGTTGAGGTCGCCTTTGTCGACCCCACGCCACCGCAAACGGTACGTGAAGAACTCGACAGCGCCGGCTTTGTGAATGGCGTGGTGCAAAACTTTGGCACCGAGCGCGACATTCTGATTCGGATGCCGCCGCAGGGCGATCGCGATCAGGCGACCATGGGCGACGAGATACTCGCAACCCTTGAGGCCAATCACCCCGGCGTTGAAATGTTGCAGTCTAATTACGTGGGCCCGGCTGTTGGTGAAGAACTCACCGAGAGCGGGGGGCTTGCCATGCTCGCCGCCCTTGGCATGGTCATGCTCTATATTCTGTTTCGCTTTACCGGCAAATTTTCGATTGGTGCGGTAACCGCGCTGGTGCACGACGTTATTATTGTGCTTGGTGCCTTTGCATTAACTCGCTGGACATTCGATCTCAATGTGCTCGCAGCGGTACTCGCTGTTATTGGTTACTCGCTAAACGACACCATTGTGGTGTCTGACCGCATCCGGGAAAATTTCCGGCGCGTGCGCAAGGGTGGCCCCGTAGACGTTATTAACCGCAGCCTGAATGAAACTCTGGGCCGAACGTTGGTTACGTCTTTAACCACCTTGTTGGTGCTGGTGGCACTGCTGGTCGCGGGTGGCGAAGGTATCTTCGGCTTTGCAGCAGCACTTACCGTGGGTGTGGTGGTAGGTACCTACTCATCGATCTATGTCGCGGCGAACATTTTGCTTGCGCTCAATATTGATCGTCAGGATTTGATGTTGCCCGAGAAAGAAAACGCCGATGAATTTGAGATGCCCTAGGCTAACTAGGCGGCTTAAGCCAGCAGGGCACCAACGTTCGGCTTTAGTAACTGCACCAACGCTTTAAACAACTTTGGGTTGGCCGCAATGATGTGGCCGTCCTCCAGCATGGTATCGCCGCCGCGAAAATCACCGACAAAACCACCTGCCTCGCGCACCAGCACAATGCCAGCTGCCATGTCCCAGGCCTTAAGTCCCGGTTCCCAAAACGCATCCAGTCGGCCGGCGGCAACATAGGCGAGATCAAGCGCCGCTGACCCACTGCGGCGCATGCCACCGCACGCGCCCATGCAATCGCCAAACATGGCTAAATAAGGTTCTAGCCGGGTTTGCAGCAATGCCGGTGGTAACCCAGAGGCGATAAAGGTGCCATCGAGGCGAGGCTGGTTGGCCACGCGAATGCGCTTGCCATTGAGCTGCGCACCTTTGCCGCGGCTGGCCACAAACTCCTCGTTTTGCAGTGGGTTCACCACCACACCATGTTCGATATGCCGGCCTTTTTTCAAGGCAATCGAAATCGAGAAGTGGGGAATGCCATGCAAAAAATTTGAGGTGCCATCGAGTGGGTCGATGATCCAGTTGAATTCGTCGTGCTGATACGCCTGGCCTGATTCTTCGCCAATGATGCCGTGCTCGGGGTAAGCGGTGTGCAAGGCATCGATGATGATCTCTTCACACTCTTTATCGATGTTGCTGACGTAGTCGTTCTTGGACTTTTCTTCGATGGCGAGTTCGTCGAGGCGGTCATGCGCGCGAACCATTACGTCAGCGGCCTTGCGCGCGGCGCGCAGGGCGATGGTGGCCATCGGTTCCATTGGTAGTTCTCGCTACATGAGAGATAATCAGGCCGCGCATGCTAACGCTGCTGTCTCATACCATCAACTGCAGGCCAAATCTCCTGAAAGAGCTGAATCACATCTCCATCGTGCTGGTTGAACCCAGTCACCCCGGCAACATCGGCGGCTGTGCGCGCGCGCTCAAAAACATGGGGTTTGAGAACCTGGTGCTGGTTAACCCCGAACGGTTTCCCTCGCCGCAGGCAGACTGGCGTGCCTCCAACGCACTTGATGTGCTCGATGGCGCACGCGTGGTCACCTCCGTTGACGAGGCGATTGCCGATTGCAGTTTAGTGTTTGGCACCAGCACGCGCTCCCGGCGCATACCCTGGCCGGCGCTCACCCCACCGCAAACGGCCAAGCTGCTCGTAAGTGGCGATGACGAACTGGCAAAGGGCGCCAAGGGCATGGGCAAGGTCGCTATTCTGTTTGGCCGCGAAACTTCCGGGCTAACTAACGATGAGCTTGAGCGCTGCCACAAGCACCTGGTGATTCCCGCGAACCCGGAGTACGGCTCGCTGAATCTGGCCATGGCAGTGCAAGTGATTTGCTATGAACTGCACTCGCGGTTGGTCATGCTCGCGGAAGGCGAAGTAGGGGAGACCGATCACTGGGATCGGCGCTGGGCCAGTGGCGAAGAACTGGAAGGTTTTTTTGAGCACCTCGACCGGGTGCTGATAGACGTCGACTTTTACGATGAAAAATCCAGGGGTCGCTCTTTCACCCGACTGCGCCGCCTGTTTATGCGTGTGGGCATGGATGACACCGAGGTCTCCATGCTGCGCGGCATACTTAAACAGATCAACCGGTCGCTGCCCTGAATAAAAGTCCTGACTACCGAGTCGGCCACCCAAGAGGCCGAATCTGATAGCATGCCGGGGTATGAAGCTCACTACCAAAGGCCGCTACGCCGTTACCGCCATGCTCGATCTCGTGCTGCATGGCGAGGCGGAAGCGGTGGCGGAAGGCAACGCCGTCAGTCTGGCAGCGATTGGCGCGCGGCAAGATATATCCAGTGCCTACCTTGAGCAGTTGTTTCGTGGTCTGCGCGCCGCGGACCTGGTGGCTGCCAGTAAAGGCCCCGGCGGTGGCTATCGCCTCGCGCGGCCAGCGGCGCAAATCAGCGTGTCAGACATTGTGTCTGCCGTGGGTGAAGGCATTGACGCCACCCGCTGTGGTGGCGCGGGCGACTGTCAGGATGGCCAGGAGTGCTTAACGCATGGCCTGTGGGCCGACCTGTCACAACAGATTGACGATTTTTTAGGTGGCATTACGCTTGCCTCGCTGGTTGCCCAGCGTACAACGCGAGCGGTTGCAGCGCGGCAAGACCGGCAAGCCAGCCGCATTGCGGCGCAAAACCTGCATTAAGCGGGAAGGCGCGAGTAGCAAGAAGTAGATGGTCGACCTACCCATATACCTGGACTATGCCGCAACCACACCGGTTGACCCGCGCGTCGCGCATCGCATGGGCGATAGCCTGACGGCCACGGGCAACTTCGGTAATCCCGCCTCCAATTCCCACGCCTTTGGCTGGCAGGCGGCCGAGGCGGTCGAAAACGCGCGCGTGCAACTGGCGAGTGTTATGAACGCCGATCCGCGCGAGATCGTCTGGACCTCCGGCGCCAGCGAGTCCGATAACCTGGCGCTGAAAGGCATTGCACAATTGCATGGTGATGGGCACTTTGTCACTAGCGCAATCGAGCACAAGGCCATACTGGATTCGTGCGAGTGGCTCGAAACCCAGGGCTTTGAAGTAACTTACCTGCCGCCGCAAGCGGATGGCACCACCAGCCCGGCGGCTGTCGCTGCGGCGCTGCGCCCCGACACACGACTCGTTAGCATCATGCATGTAAACAACGAGCTGGGCTGCATAAACGATATAGCCGCGATTGGCGCGGTGTGCAAAGAAGCCGGGGTGTTGTTCCACACTGATGCAGCGCAAGGGTTTGGCAAGCTGCCGATTGATGTCCGCGCCATGTCGATCGATATGCTGAGTATTTCGGGCCACAAGATTTACGGACCCAAGGGGGTTGGCGCACTGTTTGTGCGGCGCGAGCCACCCATTGGGCTCAAGGCGCAAATTCACGGCGGTGGTCACGAGCGCGGCATGCGCTCCGGTACCTTGCCCACTCACCAGATCGTGGGTATTGGTGAGGCGGCCGAGTTAATGGCGAGCCAGGGGGAGGCAGAGAGAGAACGCCTGACTGCTTTGCGCGGGCGATTGTTGCGACGCATTCTGCAGCTACCTGAGGTAACCGTTAACGGCTCCGAGAACGACGGTTGGCCCGGCATCGCAAACCTTGGCTTTGGTGGGGTCGACGGCGAAACGCTAATGCTGGCGCTCGATGATTTGGCGCTGTCCACGGGGTCGGCCTGTAATTCCGAATCCGTGGAGCCCTCTTATGTGCTGGAGGCGCTAAAAGTGCCCCGTGCTATTGCCCACGCGTCGCTGCGCTTTTCGCTGGGGCGCTTCTCCACCGAAGCGGAAGTGGAGCACGCTGGGGCCCGGGTGGTGGAAGTGGTCGAACGCCTGCGCGGCTGAGCCATACAGAGACGGAGGGTGGACCCGCTGTCAGTGACAATTAAACTGCACGGATATCGTCGAAATAAGTCGCCTACTGCCTCCGTTTCGGCTGTATAATGCGCGCCCGCCAAAAGTAATAATTTGTTGTTTATCAGTTAGATAAGTCAACTTTGCGGGAACTCGTAGATAATTTTTCAGGTAATTTTGTATAACGCTATAGGTAGTTGGAGTGAGTTGCGATGGCACTGGAACGAACATTTTCGATTGTGAAGCCCGACGCGGTTGCGCGAAATCTCATCGGCCAGATTTACGCGCGGTTTGAGCAGGGTGGGTTACGCGTCGTTGCCGCAAAAATGTTGCGGTTATCCACCGAACAGGCCCAGGGGTTCTACGCCGAGCACGCCCAGCGCCCATTCTTTAATGATCTGGTAGCGTACATGACGTCTGGCCCAGTTATGGTGCAAGTGCTTGAAGGCGAAGACGCGGTGAAAACTAATCGTAACCTGATGGGGGCAACCAACCCGGCAGAAGCCGATGCGGGTACCATTCGCGCCGACTTTGCAGAGTCTGTCGAAGCGAATGCGGTACACGGTTCAGATGCACCGGAATCCGCAGCGCGCGAGATCGCGTTCTTCTTTGATCCCACGGAACTCTGCGACCGCGCCTGATATGCAAAATCTGCTCGACTTTGATCGTGCGGCGTTAGAAGCCGAGTTTGTGGCCGCAGGTCACCAGGCATTTCGCGCACGGCAGGTGCTGAAGTGGATTTATCATCAGGGCTGCTTCGATTTTGATCAGATGTTGAATCTGTCGAAGGCCCAACGCGCCTGGCTCAAAGCAAACTACTGTATTGAGCTGCCCGAGATTGCCGAGGGTCGGTTATCGAAAGACGGCACTCGCAAATGGAGCATACAACTCACTAGCGGTGAACTGGTTGAAACCGTAATGATTCCTGAAGGCTCGCGGCGCACCCTGTGTGTGTCGTCGCAGGTGGGTTGCATGCTCGATTGCAGTTTTTGTGCAACGGGCAAGCAGGGCTTTAACGGTAACCTGGCCACCGGGCAGATTGTTGGGCAGATTATGCTGGCCAATGCAGAAATGGCGGCAGCCGGTGACGACCGCTCGGTAACCAATGTTGTACTTATGGGCATGGGTGAGCCGCTGCTCAATTTCGATGCCGTGTTGCGTGCTACCCGGCTGATGACAGATGACCTCGCGTTTGGGTTGGCAAAACGCCGCGTGACTGTAAGCACTGCAGGCGTTGTGCCCGGCATTCGCAAACTCACGGAGCACTCTGAAATTGCACTGGCGATTAGCCTGCACGCGCCCACAGATGAGTTGCGCAATGAACTTGTACCAGTGAACAGAAAGTACCCCATTGCCGAGCTCATTGACGCGTGTCGTGATTATTTGGCGGTGCTGGGTGAGCGGCGCTCCATCACAGTTGAGTACACCCTTATGAAAGGGGTCAACGATTCGGTGGCCCAGGCACGGCAACTGGCAAAACTCATGCGCTCGCTGCGCTGCAAGATCAACCTTATTCCGTTTAATCCATTTCCGGGTTCGGGCTATGAGCGGCCCAACGATCGCGCCGTGCGAGACTTTCAAACGGTGCTGATCAACGCTGGCTACTCCGCCATGTTGCGCACCACGCGCGGCGATGACATTGAGGCCGCCTGTGGTCAACTGGTTGGCCAGGTCGCGGATCGGACCCGCCGCCAGGCGCGCTATCGATCCCGGCCGGTGCCGGTGGGTCAACCGGTAGAGCGCGTTGCTACTGAACAAATTTTGGCTAGCGATAGAGCCGCAGACAAACTCCCAGGAGTGCAGATATGACGTCTTCGCCCACGACTTCCCCCATTCGGTCTGCTAGTGCCGCCCGCGGCAGCGATGGCTGGTTGCGGCTACTGTTGATGGGCTGCTTTGTAGCGTTGCTTAGTGGCTGCATTACCACGGTGGAAGGCAACACTCGCGAAGAGGCCCCTGAGCCAGAGCGGGTACAAGCGCAAATAGATCTGGCCCGGGGTTATCTCGCGGAGAACGATTTTCAGCAGGCAAGACGGCCCCTTGATCGTGCGCTAGCTCTCGACAACAAGTCGGTCGAGGCGCACGTGTTGAAGGCGATAGTGCATCAGCGCGAAGAGGAGATAGATCTTGCCGAGAAGCACTACAAGCTAGCGCTCAGATACGATTCGGCAGACGCTCAAGCGCTGAATAATTATGGTGGTTTCCTGTTTTCGCAGGGGCGCACAGAAGCGGCCGCGATACCGCTACGCAAGGCGGTGCAAGATACCGGTTATGCGGCGCGAGCTCAGGCATTTGTTAATCTTGGCCTGGTTGAGCTCGCGCTGGAAAATGTAGATGACGCACGCTCGGCGTTTAACCGCTCGCTGATGTTGAATTCTGCGTTGGCCCGTCCGCACCTGGAGCTTGCAGACATTTACTACACCGATGGCAATAACGCCCGCGCTGCCGAGCACTACGGCCAGTTCCGTCGCCTGGCACGCCAGTCGCCGCGCAGCCTTTGTCTGGGTATTCGGCTTGCAGACTCGCTGAGCTTGCAAGATGAGCTGTCCAGCTATCGGCTGACGCTGAAAAACCTCTACCCCGGCTCCAAAGAGGCGCGCGAGTGCGAAGGCGAGACAGCGCCTGTGATTGAGAGCAGTGATGGATAAGCCGTCCGAGTCAGCTGCCAAGCCCGGCGCCCAGACAGGTGCAGGCCAGGCTGCAGAGCAATCCTCTGCCCAATCCTCTGCACAGGACTCGCAGCAAAGCCCGGGGGCGTTGCTGGCGGCCGCTCGGGAAGCTAACGAACTCACCGTCGATGAGGTGGGCGATGCGCTCAATCTAGCGCCAACAACAGTGCGTTACCTTGAGGCAGACAACTACGAACGGTTGCCAGCGGCAGCGTTCACCCAGGGCTACATTCGCAATTACGCCAAGCACGTTGGTCTTGATGCCGACATGATTGTTAGCGCCTATCAAAACAAGGCAGGTAAGCCCGATGTGGAGTGGGAATCGCCTCGAACGGCAGCCGGTATTGTCGAACTGGTGCAGCGCTACCCTGGTGCCTTGATCTCGGCGGTGGTCGCTGCTGTCGTGTTGCTTATTGTGTTAACCGTGATAGTGGTCTGGCCGGAAGACGACCCAACACCCATAGCGACGGATCCCTCGAGTGTAGAGCAAGAGGGCTATATTGTTGCCGGGGATGTCGAAGAGGATTCAACGTCGGCGCCAGGCGCCGCAGTTGCCAACAAGTCCGCAGCGGGCTCTGGATCTTCTCGTTCTTCTGCTGGCGCAGCTTCGGGCACAGGATCAGATAACACGTCTGCCCGTCGCTACGACGCCCCGCTTGCCGCTGGCGCAACTTCGGGTGACGGCTTTGATCGCGACGCGATTGATCCCAACGACCCACTTGCCCATCTGCCGCTGGCGAAAACCTACCCCGCAGGGTCTGCAGACACGTCGTTAAGCTCGACGATCGATACGACGCCCAGTCAAACTGGGACCTATGATGACTCCAACTACCCGCTGACACTCACCCGGCGCCTGACCCCGCAAGGCGATGATGAGGTTCGGGTGGAGGTGTCTGAAGATTCCTGGGTAGCGATCAGTTCGGCGGCGGGCGACAGTCTGTTTGGCATGCTCGCCCGCCCTGGGCAGACCCTTAACCTGACGGGTGCTGGTCCGTTTCGAGTTAAACTCGGTTACGCCCCTGGCGTTGAATTATTTTTCAATGACGAACCGGTGTTGATTGGGCCCTACACCCGCAATGATGTGGCCTCGCTGGTGATTGGCCAGTAGCTCGATATTGGTCAGTAAGTGAGCGAACAATGAGTCAGAAGAGTTTTCAAACGGTGCGCGGTATGCGTGACGTATTGCCGGCAGATTCTGCGCGCTGGCAGCGGGTAGAAGCTGCTGTGCTCAAAACCTTTGGTGCTCACGCTTACGAAGAGATCCGCTTGCCGCTGTTGGAAGACACGGCGCTGTTCAAGCGCGGCGTGGGCGAAGCAACAGACATTGTTGAGAAAGAGATGTTTAGCTTTGCCAGCCGGGATGAGAACGATGACGGCAGTCTGACCCTGCGACCGGAGGGGACGGCAAGCTGTGTCCGTGCGTTGCAGCAACATGGGCTGCTGTACAACCAAACCCAGCGGGTCTGGTATCGCGGTCCGATGTTTCGCTACGAACGCCCGCAAAAAGGCCGGTATCGGCAGTTTGAGCAGATTGGCGCTGAGGTGTTTGGCATTGCCGGACCGGCTGTTGAGGCAGAGCTGATTCTGATGACGGCCGAGGCGTTTGCCGAGCTCGGCATTCTGTCGAGTGTCGAGTTGCAACTGAACACGCTTGGGTCGGGTGGCGCGCGGCAAGCGTATCGCGCAGCGCTTATCGATTATCTGACCCCATTTACTGATGAGTTGGATGCGGACAGTCAGCGGCGGTTGCAAACCAACCCGCTGAGAATTCTCGACAGTAAAAGCGCGCGTACTCAAGAAATTGTTCAAAATGCGCCACAACTACCTGATTTTGTTGATGATGAAGCTAAGCGGCACTTTGATGATCTGCAGGCATTGTTGACGGATTTAAACGTTGCCTACCGCCTAAACAGCTCCCTGGTGCGCGGACTCGATTACTACACACACACCGTGTTCGAGTGGGTGACTACCGAGCTGGGGGCCCAGGGCACCGTGTGCGGCGGTGGTCGTTACAATTTGCTGGTAGAGCTGTTGGGTGGCAAACCCACGCCGGGTGCGGGGTTTGCGCTGGGCGTTGATCGCCTGGTGCTGCTGCATGAGGCGGTCCACGGCAGTGAGCCCGGAGCCAGCAACGACTCTGCGCTGCGCGGCGCGGTGGATGTCTATCTGGCCGTGGCGGATAACGAGGCTCAGTCTTTTTGCTTGCGGCTTGCGGGTGAGCTGCGCTCTGTACTGCCAGATTTGCGCCTGCGGACGCACATCAGCGGTGGCAAACTGAAGGCGCAGATGAAAAAGGCTGATGCCAGTGGCGCCACCCTTGCGTTGATTGTGGGCGCGCAGGAAATGGCGGCTGGCACCGTAACCTGCAAGCATTTGCGCTCCGCGGTACAGGATCAGGCACAGCAGAGCGTGCCGGTGTCGGAGCTTGCGTCTTATCTCGCCCAGAGTCTGTAATAGAGTCTGGCCCATTGCGCTTGAAAGCGGGGCGTATGGGCCTTAGGCTGCGCGGCTAGTTATTGCCGCTAACCCAACAGTAAGTCTACGAGGGGCACGTGTCCGAATATCTCAGTGAAGAAGAGCAACTAGCGCAACTCAAGTCCTGGTGGCAGAGCTACGGCTGGTGGTTGCTTGGGGCTATTGTGTTGGGTCTTGGGGGTTATTTTGCCCTTGACTACATGCGTAAGAGCACCAAGGCGCACAACGCGGCTGCTTCCGAAGTATTTGAGCGCTATCAGGAAAACAGTGCCGACGAGGCGGCGGCGAAGCCCTTGCTTGCCCGCCTCGATGGGGAGTACGCGGGCACGCCATACCATCTGCTGTCGTTACTGGCGCGGGCCCAACTCGCGGCGGACAGTGACGATATTGAAGGTGCCGTTAGTTTCTACGAGGCCGCCGTGGCCAGTGCCGAAGTTGAGCATCTGACCGATGTGGCGCGGTTGCGTTTGGCGCGCAGCCAACAGGCGCTCGAGCGCAGCGATGCCGCATTCGCCACGCTCGCCGCGGTGAAAGGCGAGGGCTACCGCAGCCTGGTTGCCGAGTTAAAAGGCGACATTTTGCGGACCCAGGGTAAGACGGATGAGGCGCGGGAAGCCTATGCCGCTGCGGTTGAGGCGGAGGGTGATGAGCCACGCACCTTGCTCGCCATGAAACTCGCCGATCTGTCAGCCCCAGAGGGGGCTCTGTTGGAGGAAACCCCGGAGGAAACACTCGGGGAAGCGGTCGAGGCCGTTCTTGAGGCAGAGGGGGCCGACGTGGACCTAACCGTCCCCGCAGAGCTGCCAGTAGAGGTGCCAGCTGAGTTGACTGAAACACTTGAGAACGAAGCGGCTACTCTGGAGTCCAATGAAACTCTAGGTGTCACTGAAGACAGTTAATGCAAAATCGCCACTCCACTTTATCCCTGGCAGGTTTACTCGTTGTGGCATTAGCGCTAACGGGCAGTGGTTGTTCGTGGTTGGGCAACTTTGTAAGTAACAAACCAGAGAAAGAAAGACTCAGAGTCGCCAAACTGACCAAGATCGATTCTGAGGTCAAGGTGAAGCGCTTGTGGCGTGCCAGTGTTGGCAAGGGGTTAGGGCGTAAATACATCCGTACTCGTCCGGCCATCCTAGCCGATCAAGTGTTTGCAGCGGATGCCTATGGTTCGGTATTGAGCTACGACCGGTTCAAAGGCAACCGCCTGTGGAAAGCCACCATTGGCGAGCCTGATGGCAAAGGCTTGAAGTTCTGGGACCGCCGTGACCCGGGTTTTGTAACCGGCGGGGTGGGGGCCGGCGCCGGCAAGGTTTATGTGGGCACCACCACGGGCGATGTAGTGGCCTTGTCTGCCGCTGATGGTTCGGAGGTCTGGCGCATAGATATCAACACCGAGAGTGTGGTGCCGCCGGTATACGATGATGGTCAGGTGTTTATTCAAACGATCGACGGACGCCTGTTAGCCCGCGATGCCGAAACGGGTGAGTCTATCTGGGCGTTTGATTCCCAGGTGCCTATTCTGACACTCCGTGGCACTGCTACGCCGGTCGTCGAAGACGATATCGTCTACTCAGGTTTTGCCGACGGCATGCTGGTAGCGTTGAATGCCAAGTCTGGTGAACGCCTTTGGGGGCATCGAGTCATGTTGCCCCAGGGCCGTTCCGAGCTGGACCGCATGGTAGACGTGGATGCGACACCTTTGGTGGTCGGGCCGGTTGTCTATACCGTGAGTTTTCAGGGTTTGTTGAAAGCGGTGCGGCGGGCAGACGGTCGCGCGTTATGGGAAAGAGAAGCCTCCAGCTTTCTCGATCTTGCCGAAGGTTATGGCCAGGTTTATGTCGTCGACGAAACCGATAAGATCACCGCCGTTGATCAGGAGACGGCGGAAGAGAGCTGGGAAAACACAGGGCTGGTGCGGCGCGAAGTCAGTTCGCCGGTGGCGTACAACAACTACCTGTTGGTGGGCGACGACGCAGGCTATTTGCACGTCTTAGCGCAGAGCGACGGTCGCTTTCTTGGACGCACCAAGATTGATGGCTCGGGACTGCGTTCACCGTTCACGGTGGCCGACGGAACGGTCTACGTCTACGGTTCTGGCGGCTCGCTGACAGCATTGGAAATCGAAGCGCTTAACTAGCCAGTAACTAACGAGTAAGTCTGCATGCTCCCCACCGTTGCCCTTGTTGGTCGGCCGAACGTTGGTAAGTCGACGCTGTTCAACCGGCTCACGGGTGAGCGTGATGCGCTGGTTGCCAACGTGCCCGGGCTTACCCGCGATCGAAAGTACGGCAAGGCGCAGCTCGACGGTCATCCCTTGATGTTAATCGATACGGGTGGCTTGCGTGGCGACGACGAGTCGGGCGTTTCTCATCTGATGGCGGAACAGGTCGACCAGGCACTGGCGGAATGCGATCTGGTGTTGTTTCTGGTTGATGCCCGCGATGGCCTGTTGCCTGACGACGAAGACATTGCGCTGGACCTGCGACGGCGTGGGCTGGATGTGCTGCTTGCGATTAACAAGATTGATGGCGTGAACATAGATCTGGTTGAAGCCGAATTTTCTACCCTCGGGTTTGCGAAGCAGGCATTGATCAGTGCCAGCCACGGGCGTGGACTTGGGCAGCTATCGAACGTGTTGCGCGATTGCTTGCCAGGTTTTGGCAATGACGCCGACTCAGACGCAACAACTGTGGCGGGCGATCAGCCGGCCGACGATCGCCTGCGCGTGGCCATTATTGGTCGTCCCAATGTGGGCAAGTCGACCCTGGTGAATCGCCTGGTGGGCGAAGAACGTCAGGTTGTATTTGATATGCCCGGCACTACGCGCGACTCTGTTGAGGTGCCGTTTACGCACAATGATCGCGAGTACGTGTTGATTGATACCGCTGGGGTGCGTAAACGCGGCAAGGTCACCGATATGATTGAGAAGTTCTCGGTGGTGAAAACCTTGCAAGCGCTTGATATGGCGCAAGTTGCGATCCTTGTGATTGATGCGAGCGAAGGTTTGGTCGACCAGGATTTACACTTGCTGAGTTTCGCCGCCGATGCGGGTACGGGATTGATTCTGGCAATCAACAAGTGGGACGGGTTGTCGAGCGATCAGAAGCGCAAGACCGAGACCCAGCTTGATCGCAAGCTGGTGTTTGCCCCCTGGATGCCGCGACGCACCATTTCGGCGCTGCATGGCACGGGCGTTGGCCATTTGCTCGGCGACGTGAACAAGGTGTACAAGGCCGGCAGTTTTGATGTCAGCACCTCGGTGCTCACGCGCATTCTTGAGGAGGCGGTGGCGCAGCATCAACCGCCTGCACCGCGCGGGCGCATGATCAAACTGCGCTTTGCGCACCCGGCGGGGGCGCACCCACCGACCATTCGCATTCATGGCAACCAGACAGACGCACTACCGGCGAGCTATGTGAAATATCTTGAGAACGTGTTTCGCGACACGTTGAAGCTGGTGGGCACGCCTATCAAGATTGACTTCAAGCGCACCAACAATCCGTTTTCGGAAAAGAAAAACAAGCTGACGCCCAGTCAGCAGAAGCGCCGTGACAAAATGATCAAGTCGTCGCGCCAGGCGCGGACCCGCCGCGCGCGCGAGCGCGGCAAACCGAAGTTTTAGAGTTCTTCGCTATCACTCTCTGTGGTGTTGCCCTCGGATGGCCCCTCGGATAGCCCCTCGGACGGCAGTGCTAACGCAGCCATCGCTTGCACTGGATCGATGCGCACGCCATTCAGGCTGACATTCCAATGCAGGTGCGGGCCCGTTACACGGCCGGTGGCACCCACCAGTCCCAGCAAATCGCCGCGCTGCACGAGGTCGCCTTCGGCTACTTCGATCTTGCTCATATGGCAGGTCATAGTGATTAGCCCATGGCCGTGATCGACAAACACAGTGTTGCCGTTAAAGAACAGATCGCCGGTAAGGGTCACGGTGCCGGGCGCCGGCGCAACAATAGGGGTGCCGGTGGGTGCGGCAACGTCGAGCCCACTGTGTGGGTTGCGTGGCTTGCCGTTCAGCACCCGACGGCGCCCAAACGGACTTGAGACCACGCCCTCAGTGGGTTGAATGAATGGTCGCAGCGGCCCGAGTGGTTTACTTCTCAGAGCGTACTGCTTGCGTTGTGCAGCAGCCTCGCGATTGATGCGGTCGATGTCCTCGGCGTACGGGTTTACCTTGCGATCGTCGGGAATGGTGAGGTGCTGCTCTGGGTACTGCTTGAACACCACAGCAAATTCTACTTCGTAGTCAAATCCCTGCGGCGTTGTGATTACCAGAGAATAGGTGCCTGGCTTGGTCTTCAGTCCGAGACCCAGCACGGCAATATCGTCGGTGACCAGCACCGCGGTGTCGCCATATTTCACGGTTGAACCTGGTGCGACGGGCACGGTGAGCACGCCGCCTGGCACACTGGTCGGGACACTGGGGGTACTACTGATTTCTTCAGGCGTCGCACTCGCTTGTGTGCCTGATAGCAACATCAGTGCGCTGGCTAGCATGATGGCGTAGCTGAATTTTTTCATTGGATATCTCTTGAATCAGTGGCTGCTGCAGGGCTGAGTTGCGCCGGCAGCGGACGGATTTGTTTCACCTCACAGGCAAGTGTGCCGTCACCGAGATGGGCCAGTAGTTCATCTCCGGCACTCAGCGTATTGGCACCAGCCAATGGCTTGCCCCAGGGCTGTGACTTGCTGGCTGGACCTTTGGTTACTATCGCAAAGCCACGGTCCATGGTATGTAGCGGGCTGACCGCATTAAGGGCGCGGGCAACGGCCGCGAGGCGAGTATTGCAACTTGCCAATCCCTGGACCTGGCTTCTGCGCAATCGGTCGCGCAGGTTGGTAAGGGATTCCATGCGCCGTTCAAGGGTGCGCTGCGGCGATACGGCGAGCAACCGGGTGCGGAGGTTGTTGAGTTGCTGTTGCGCCTGGGTAAGTCGGGCTGTTTGGCTGCGCTGGAGCTGCAGTTCATAGCCGTCGGCGCGTTGCATAAGTTGCTGCAGGATGCGCTGGGGTGGAATCAGGCGGCGAGCGATGCTTGCAAGCTGGCTTTGGCCGTTGTGCAACGCTCGCTCTATGGCCTGGCTCAGCGCGCGTTCGGCGCCCAGCAAGCCGCGCAGCAGGTCGGCGCCGTCTGGCGTTGCGAGTTCTGCCGCGACAGAGGGTGTAGGGGCGCGCAGGTCAGCTGCGAAGTCGGTCAGCGTGAAATCGGTTTCGTGGCCTATGGCCGAGATCAGGGGGACAGGGCAGTCGGCAACCGCGCGCACGACGTTTTCGAGATTAAAGGTCCATAGGTCTTCGAGTGAGCCTCCGCCGCGGGTGAGGATAACCAGGTCTGCATCGATGTGCTGAGCCTGGGCCAAGGCGGCAATGACTTCGGCTTCGCTGCCGGGGCCTTGCACCAGCACGGGCAGCAGGGTCACCTGGGCGATGGGGTAGCGGCGGGCGAGCACCGACAGTACGTCCTGCAAGGCGGCGCCACTGGCCGAACTGATGATGCAAATGTGTTCGGGGTATTCGAGAAAGTCCTGCTTTAGGTCGTCGCGAAACAGGCCCTCGGCCTCGAGCTTGTTCTTCAAGGCTTCAAATGCCACCCGCAAGGCACCCTCACCGGCGGGTTCCATGTGCTCAACAATCATCTGGAAATCGCCGCGACCGGTGTACAGGCTTAGATTGCCCCGTAACACAACCTGATCTCCGTTCGCGGGTTTAAAGCGCAAGCGACGGTTTTTATTGGCAAACATGGCACAGCGTAGTTGGGATTTGGCGTCCTTTAGCGTGAAGTACCAGTGGCCAGAGCCGGGTCGGGCAAGATTTGAAATCTCGCCGGTAACCCAAACCATAGGGTAGGTTTTTTCAATTAGCAGGCGCACGTTACTCGTGAGCGCGCTAACGCTGAGAATGCGTTTGGACCCGGTGTTTGCGGTCTTGCCGGTAGAGCTCATGGGTTAAGTATAAACGCTATAAACCCTGCCGCGCGTTTACACCTTATTCTCGCGTCGGTAGAATTACGGTTTTGGGGGTTCCACCATGTTGCGTATCGCTCAAGACGCACTTACCTTCGACGACGTACTACTGCTCCCGGCCTACTCCGACGTGCTGCCCTCCGAAGTCGCGCTTGGCACTCGCCTCACGAAAGACATCTCGCTCAACATTCCGCTCATCTCCTCAGCCATGGACACCGTGACCGAATCCCGCCTTGCGATTGCGCTGGCGCAGGAAGGTGGCATTGGCATCGTGCATAAGAACATGGCGATCGAACAGCAGGCGGCAGAGGTTCGTGCGGTTAAAAAATACGAAAGCGGCATCGTCCGCGACCCGATTACAGTCTCGCCAGGCACAACGGTAGGGGAGCTGATCGAGCTCACCCGAATTCACAATATTTCCGGTGTTCCCGTTGTTGACGGTGCAACGCTGGTGGGCATTGTCACCAACCGCGACGTGCGTTTTCAGGTAGACACCAGCGTGGCCGTGTCAGAAGTGATGACGCCGCAGAATCGATTGGTCACTGCCAAGGAAGACTCAGATCCTTCTGCCATTACTGCGATACTGCACAAGCATCGCATTGAAAAATTGCTGCTGGTCAGTGACGACTTCGAATTACGCGGTCTGGTCACCGTAAAAGACATCACCAAGGCGCAGGCCTATCCCGCAGCCTGCAAGGACGGGTTGGGTCAACTCAGAGTGGGGGCGAGCGTGGGCACCTCCGAAGACACCGACGATCGCGTTTCTGCGTTGGTAGAGGCGGGAGCGGATGCGCTTATTGTTGATACGGCACACGGCCATTCACAAAAAGTGCTCGACCGGGTGAGCTGGATTAAACAAACCTACCCAAAGTTGTCTGTCATTGGCGGTAACGTGGCGACCAAGGCGGGTGCCCAAGCGCTGATCGGTGCCGGTGTCGATTGTGTGAAAGTAGGCATCGGCCCAGGTTCGATTTGCACCACGCGTATTGTTAGTGGCATTGGCGTACCGCAGATCACCGCTATTGGCGAGGCGGCCGAGGCTGCGAATCAGGCCGACATTCCCGTGGTAGCCGATGGTGGGATCCGTTTTTCTGGCGACATCGCCAAAGCCATTGCCGCCGGTGCGAGCGCCATCATGGTGGGTGGGCTGCTGGCAGGCACCGACGAAGCACCCGGCGAAGTCGAGCTTTACCAGGGGCGCACTTACAAATCGTATCGTGGCATGGGCTCGGTGGGTGCCATGGCCGGTACCAATGGTTCCTCAGACCGATACTTTCAGGAGCCTGCCAGCGATACGCGCAAGCTGGTTCCCGAAGGCATCGAAGGCCGGGTGCCGTACCGCGGACCTATAGGTCCCATCGTCCATCAGTTGATGGGTGGGCTCAAAGCCAGCATGGGTTATACCGGCTGCGACACGATTCAACGTATGCGGACCGAGCCTCAGTTTGTGCGGGTATCACACGCGTCAATGGCAGAGAGCCATGTGCATGATGTGGCGATTACCAAAGAAGCACCTAACTACCCTTTGAGCTAAGCCCACGGCCAGTTACCAAGAATTCATTGAGTTACACCCCTGATGCCTAATGCCATTCAAAGTCAGCGTTTGCTGATTATTGATTTCGGTTCGCAATACACACAGCTTATCGCCCGCCGGGTGAGAGAAGCTGGCGTGTATTGCGAAATTTTGCCCTTTGATGTTGGTGGCGAGGTTATCCGTGAGTTTGCCCCACGCGGCATCATATTGTCGGGGGGTCCAGAATCGGTTACCGAGGGTTTGTCGCCGCGGATCGATCAGGCGGTGTTTGATCTCAAGGTACCTGTGCTTGGCATCTGCTATGGCATGCATGCGCTGGCTACCCAACTGGGCGGCGCGGTGGTGAATTCCTCGGCGCGGGAGTTTGGCCACGCAGATGTCACCACAGTAACGGCGTCCAAACTGCTGGGTGAACCGGCACAGCGTAGCGTCTGGATGAGCCACGGCGACAAGGTGGCGCAATTGCCCCCTGGGTTTGAGCTTTTGGCAGAGACCGATAACGCGCCGATCGCGGCGATGATGGACGAGTCGCGGCGCATTTATGCGGTACAGTTTCACCCCGAGGTAACCCACAGTGAGGGTGGGCGTGAACTGTACCGCGAATTTGCTCGCACCATCTGTGGTTGCGAGGCGCTGTGGACGCCCGAAAACATTGCAGAGCAGGCAGTTACCAGCATGCGCGAGCAAGTGGGTGATTCGCACGTGTTGCTGGGACTGTCTGGCGGGGTGGATTCCAGCGTAGTCGCGGCACTGCTTGCCCGCGCTATTGGTGATCAGCTGACATGTGTGTTTGTCGATAACGGATTGTTGCGTAAAAACGAACGGCAGCAAGTAGAGGAGGCCTTTGCGCCTTCCAACGCGCTGGATCTAAATCTGGTTGTAATTGATGCGGCGGCGGAGTTTCTTGGCAAGCTCGAAGGTGAAAGCGACCCGGAAGCCAAGCGCAAAATTATCGGCAATACATTCATAGAGGTGTTTGAGCGTGAATCGAACAAACTCGAAGGCATTGAGTGGCTTGCGCAGGGCACGATCTATCCGGATGTGATTGAGTCGGCGGCCAGCAAGTACGGCAAGGCCCATGTCATCAAGAGTCACCACAATGTCGGTGGTTTACCCGACCGCATGCAATTAAAACTGCTCGAGCCACTGCGCGAACTGTTTAAAGACGAGGTCCGCGAGGTGGGTGTGGCGCTGGGATTACCCGCTGAGCTTGTGTATCGCCACCCGTTTCCAGGCCCTGGGCTGGGCGTGCGCATTTTGGGCGAAGTGAAGCAAAGTTACGCGGATGTGTTACGCGCAGCCGACGCCATATTTATTGAAGAGCTGCGGGCAGCTGATCTATACGACACTGTCAGTCAGGCGTTTGCGGTTTACCTGCCCGTAAAATCCGTGGGTGTGGTTGGTGATGCGCGTCGCTACGAACACGTTATTGCCTTACGCGCCGTAGTAACCACCGACTTTATGACCGCCACCTGGGCCGAACTGCCTTATGCGTTCATAGGCAAGGTATCGAATCGCATTATTAACGAGATCGAGGCGGTGTCGCGGGTGGTTTACGACGTCTCCTCGAAGCCACCCGCCACTATTGAGTGGGAATAGGTGAGACTTGGTGGCAATAGGTAGGTACAGGTGGGCGGTGATGTCATGACTGCGGATCTGCCAACGCAAACAGATGATGAGCGATTTATGCGTGCGGCGTTATCGCTGGCGGACGCAGCCGCTGCTATGGATGAGGTGCCCGTGGGTGCAGTGGTGGTTATTGATGGCGCTATTGCCGGTCGCGGTCACAACCAGCAAATAGCCACTCAAGATCCCACCGCCCACGCTGAAGTCGTGGCCATACGTGCAGCGAGCGAGGCTCTTGCTAACTACCGGCTGGCGAACGCAACGCTCTACAGCACTATAGAGCCCTGCACCATGTGTCTGGGCGCCTGTGTGCATGCACGGATTGCGCGGATTGTGTATGGCGCGCCGGAACCGCGCGCCGGCGCGATTGATTTGCTTGGCGCAAGCATGCGCCCTGACAAGCGCTACAACCATCTGCCGATGGTAGAAGCTGGTTGTCTGGCGCAGGAGTGTGGCGCCAAGCTGCGCGAGTTTTTTCAAGCCCGGCGCCTCGATACCAAATGATTCGGTATCAAATACAAGTAGTAACACACAGGAGAGCACTCGCTTGAGTAGTGAGATTGTTTTGTTACCGGGGCGCGCGGCGCTGTCTGCCTTTGCCCTCGCAAAAATACTCAAGCGGTTGCAACAGCGTGTACCCGAGGTCCAAGCCTGCTACGCAGAGTATGTACATTTGCTCGATTGCACCTCGAGCCTGGTGCCAGGAGATACAGAGAAGGCCGCGCAGTTACTTGATTACGGTCCCACGCAAAACCTGCCGCAGCCCCTGGGCGAACTGGTGGGCACAGTGCTGCCCCGGGCAGGCACGATTTCGCCCTGGTCCAGCAAGGCCAGCGATATTTTTACGATCTGTGGCATGACCCAGGTGAAACGGGTTGAGCGTGGTGTGCGTTGGTATGTGCAACACGATGGGGGTTTGAGTGCCTGCTCGCAGCAGAATCTGCAAGCGCTGGGGGCGGAGTTGTTTGACCGCATGACCGAGACGCTGGTGAGCGGCGAGGATTTCGCCGCCTTGTTTGAACGCGCACCGCCAAAACCTCTGCGGCATGTGCCGGTGACCGAACTTGCCGCAGCCAACGCAGAGCTGGGACTTGCGCTGTCTGAGGAAGAAGTCAGTTATTTGGCAGCTGCGTTTGCCGCCCTTGAGCGCGATCCAACGGATGTTGAACTCATGATGTTTGCGCAGGCCAATTCTGAGCACTGCCGGCACAAGGTGTTCAATGCTGGCTGGGACGTTGATGGGGTGGCGCAACAACATTCGCTGTTTCAGATGATTCGCAACACCCACCAGCACATTAATGGTCGCGGTGTGTTGAGTGCTTATGCCGATAACGCGGCGGTGATTGAGGGTCCCAGGCAGCAGCGGCTGTTGGTCAATCCCGAAAACCAAACATACGAGTTTGTTGACGAGCCTGTGCACGTATTGATGAAGGTCGAAACCCACAACCATCCCACGGCGATTGCACCGTTCCCCGGGGCGGCGACCGGGTCGGGTGGCGAAATTCGTGATGAAGGCGCCGTTGGCCGCGGCTCGAAGCCGAAGGCTGGGCTTGCTGGCTTTACCACCTCGCACCTGATGATCCCGGGGGACGAGCAGCCATGGGAAACCACCATTGGCAAACCCGAGCACATCGTCAGTGCGCTTACCATCATGCTGGAGGGACCCATTGGTGCTGCCAGTTTCAACAATGAGTTTGGTCGGCCGGCTCTTGCTGGTTATTTTCGCACGCTAGAACAGCGCGACCCGATGGGTGGCAACGACCACGTCGGCTACCACAAGCCAATTATGGTGGCAGGTGGATTGGGCAATGTGCGTGCTGAACATGTACTGGCTGCGCCCGTCGCGCCCGGTGCCAAGCTGGTGGTGCTTGGCGGACCCGCCATGTTGATCGGTCTCGGCGGTGGTGCAGCGTCAAGCATGACCTCGGGGCAAAGTCGTAGCGATCTCGATTTTGCGTCGGTCCAGCGCGGCAACGCGGAGATGCAGCGGCGTTGTCAGGAGGTGATTGATGCGTGCTGTGCGCTTGGTGATGCGAATCCTGTGCAACTCATTCATGACGTTGGAGCGGGGGGATTATCGAACGCGCTGCCTGAACTGGCCAAAGATGCAGGTACCGGCGCTGATTTTGAATTGCGGCAGGTACCCAATGCCGATCCGGGTATGGCGCCCATGGAGATCTGGTGCAACGAAGCCCAGGAGCGCTATGTAATGGCGGTTGCAGCAGACAAGCTTGCCACCTTTGCAGCGATTTGTGCGCGGGAACGCTGCCCCTATGCCGTCGTTGGGGAGGCAACGCCCGAGGCGCATTTACGGGTAAGTGATTCGCAGCTTGGTGAGGCGCCCGTTGATCTGCCGATGGATGTGTTGTTTGGCAATGCGCCACAACTGCATCGCAGTTACAAAAGTGTGCCGCGGCCGAGCTCTGTGTTCGAGCTCGCCGAGGCTGATCTCGCCGCGGTGTTAGCACGTGTGCTGCGGTTTCCGGCGGTGGGCAGCAAGAAATTTTTAATCACCATTGGTGATCGCAGTATCACGGGGTTGGTGGCGCAAGAGCAGATGGTGGGTCCCTGGCAGGAGCCGGTGGCTGATGTGGCGGTCACCGCGTCGGGCTTTAATGCCTACACTGGTGAGGCGATGTGCATGGGTGAACGACCGGCACTCGCACTGCTAAACCCGGCGGCGTCGGCCCGGATGGCGGTGGGTGAGGCGCTAACCAATCTGCTGGCGGCGCGCGTGACTGAGCTGTCGCGGGTGGTGCTGTCGGCCAACTGGATGGCAGCAGCGGGTCGTGGCCAGGAAGATCAGGCGCTGTTCGAGGCGGTTCGTGCGGTGGGTATGGAACTCTGTCCGGCGCTTGGCATTGCCGTTCCTGTGGGCAAAGACAGTCTGTCGATGCGCACCGCATGGCAGGCCGATGAGCCTGTGAACACTGACGCTACAGCAGGCGCGCAGGAGCAGTCGGTAACCTCGCCAATGACTGTGAACATTACGGCGTTTGCGCCCGTGACAGACATTCGCCAAACCCTCACTCCACAGCTGCGCCTCGACATACCTGACACCAAACTACTGTTGCTGTCGAATGATCGGCAACGTTTGGGTGGCAGCGCTTTGGCCCAGGTCAGTAATCAGTTAGGCACTGAAACGCCAGATGTTGATGATCCAGAGTGGTTGATTGGTCTGTTTAACGGTGTGCTTGCAAACAACGATGCAAATCGACTGCTGGCTTACCACGACCGCAGTGATGGCGGCATGCTGGTCGCCGCTCTGGAAATGGGCTTCGCTGGCCGGTGCGGAATTGCTATTGAGCTGGCCGCGAGCGCTACTGATCGGGGCGACGTGTTTGCCGAGCTGTTCAACGAAGAACTTGGTGCGTTGGTGCAGGTGCGCTCTGCGGATGCCGATTTGGTCTGTGCGGATTTTGCGGCGCGTGGCGTAGCGGCGCGTGTCATTGGTGCGCCTGTTGTGACGGGCGCTGTGCGGATTCGTGCGGGCGCTGAAACGCTGCTTGAATCTGACCGGGTAACACTGCAGCAGCAGTGGGCGTCTACCAGTTATCACCTGCAACGCCTGCGCGATAACCCTGCATGCGCGGATATGGAATTTGCCAGCATTGCCAAAGCGGATCCGGGCTTGTCGGCACGACTGAGCTTTGCGGTGGACGAGGACATAACCGCACCCTTTGTGAATCTCGCGCGACCGCCCATCGCCGTGTTGCGCGAGCAAGGTGTTAATGGCCAGATCGAAATGGCGGCGGCGTTTGACCGTGCTGGCTTTACTGCGGTGGACGTCCACATGAGCGATCTGTTGGCGCAACCCGAGTTACTCGATAACTACTCGGCCCTTGTTGCCTGCGGCGGTTTCTCTTACGGCGACGTACTTGGCGGCGGTGGTGGCTGGGCTAAGTCGATTTTGTTTGACACGTCAGTACGTGAGGCTTTTGAGCGTTTCTTTGCGCGCGACACATTAGCACTTGGTGTGTGCAATGGTTGTCAGATGTTCGCGCAGTTGAAGTCCTTGGTGCCGGGCGCAGACAGTTGGCCGCGCTTTGTTACCAATGCCTCGCAGCAGTTCGAGGGCCGCACCGTGCTAGTCAAGGTTGAATCCTCGGATTCACCTTGGCTTACTGCAATGAGCGGCAGTGTGTTGCCGGTGGCGGTTGCGCACGGTGAAGGCTTTGCTGAGCTGGGTGCTGCGGGTGTGCCAGAAACAGTGCTTCGTTACGTTGATAACCAGCATCAGGTTACCCAGGATTACCCGGCAAATCCCAATGGCTCACCGAATGGTATTGCGGGTTTAACGGCAGCAGAAGGTAGGGTGCTGATTATGATGCCGCATCCCGAACGGGTTTTTCGTGCCTCGCAAAACGCCTGGTGTGATCCGTCTTGGCAAGAAGCCGCTCCATGGTTGCGGTTGTTTCGCAATGCGCGGGTAGCCCTGGGGTAATTTTGGCCGATTGTCTGATGGCTACTTCTTTAGTCGGCGCTTGAACTCGATGACGCCCTCATGCACCGGATAAGTGCCGTTCTTGCGGTCTGCGAAATAGTGTTTCAGCGTGTCGGTCACCACAGGGAAGGCGAGTTCATCCCAGGGTATTTCCGCTTCGGTAAACAGCCCGGAGTCGAGACTCTCACTGCCTACACCAAACTTGCCGTCCACGACATCGGCTTTATAGAACATATACACCTGTGAGATGTGCGGCAGGCTGAAGACGGTATAGAGCGTTGATGCTTCTACGTTGGCGGCGGCCTCTTCCCAGGTTTCCCGGTGGGCGCCAGCTTCGATGGTTTCGCCATTTTCAAGATAACCGGCTGGCAGCGTCCAGTAGCCCTTGCGTGGCTCGATCGCGCGCTTGCACAACAACACTTTGTCTTGCCAAAGCGGCAGACAACCGGCGACCACCTTGGGATTGCGATAGTGAATGGTGTTGCATTGCGTACACACAAACCGTTCGCGGGTATCGTCGTCCGGCACGGCCAGAGTTATCTGGCCCGCGCACTCACTGCAAAATTTCATCGGCAACGGCGTCTAGCGGGTCAAGCTCCAGTATAGCTGTGCTGGCACCGAATTATTCGTCGTCAGCCGCGTGCAGCTCTGCCGCGGGTTCTTCTTCACTTTTATGTAAATTCAACGGTTTTGGAAAAGGCACGATGGTGGCGCCAACGTCATGCAGTTCGATTTCCTCAGCGACGCCGTCGAGGTCTTCCGGGGCGACAATAGAGAGATGCAGATCGGCAAGTGACCGGCACATCATCTCGGAGATGCGAATAGTTGCCCCCATGGCAGAACTCGACTTGCGGCGTTCAAGGTCAATACGAAACTGCAAACCAGCAAGACGTTGCTGTTGCTGTGGCGTACGGGCACCGTCGATCACGCCGGTAATAAGTGTAGACCGCAGTTCTTCCAGTCCGGTTGGGTCGTGACGGGCCATATCAACCAGGACTTCAAACTCTGGTAGGGACATTGGGCAACTCCTCAATCAAGCACTAACTATGCACTTGCTTCGAGTATGACTCTATGAGTGAGCTGTAACTGGCTTGTTGGCTGAACTTGGCCACATGTTTGAGGGTAGAATTACAGGAAAGATACATTTGCCGGAGAAAGACACATGATTTATCAATTAGGCGATCGTCGCGTTGTCGCCGAGGGTGACTACTTTGTTGCCGACAGCGCGGATGTCATGGGGTCTGTCGTGCTTAAAAACAACGCAAGCATCTGGTTTAACGCGGTCGTCAGGGGTGACAACGACCTGATTACTGTGGGCGAAAACAGCAACGTGCAAGACGGGTCTGTGCTGCATACCGACCCTGGCATACCGCTTACAATCGGTGCCAACGTCACCATTGGACACATGGTGATGCTGCACGGGTGCACTATCGGCGATGGCAGCCTCATAGGTATCGGCAGCACCGTGCTGAACGGCGCGAAGATTGGCAAGGGGTGTCTGGTCGGGGCGCATTCGCTAATTACCGAGAACAAGGAGTTTCCAGACAATTCCATGATTCTGGGTTCACCGGCGAAGGTCGTGCGTACCTTTACGGAAGAGGAAGCCACTGCTATTTCGCTAGGAGCAGCGGGCTATGTCGCAAACTCCCAGCGGTTTGCGGGCAAGCTGCAAGCCATGTCTGAACCCGATCGACCATGACCTTGCTGCTACTCACAACGAGCTTTACACAACTTGGATAAGGGGTTGGCAAAACCGCAAGTGCTGGCCTATAGTCTTGGCCATGACTTTTCAGGCGCACCAGCAGATTTCACTTTCGGGTTCTCTTTCGGGTTTTGGGATTCATTCTCTGAGCGCGCTACTGCCCGCACTGATTCTGCTAGCTCTGGCTCTTCTG
>CAZSYU010000014.1:16166-37259 GCA_964611345.1 uncultured Pseudomonadales bacterium | reverse complement strand
CCGCACTGATTCTGCTAGCTCTGGCTCTTCTGCCTCTTCTGGCTCTTCTGCCTCTTCTGCCTCTTCTGCCTCTGCCGGCGGGTTCGGCAAACTAACACTACAGGGCCTCGCCCATTCATCCCCCAACTACCTTCTAAGGTATATTCGCCGCAGGTGTCGTACTCGCATTGTGGGTAGCGTCTGTGGGCACGTTTTTAAGCGCATACAGCTTTCAAGTTGAAATTGTCATGAGTAACGATAAAAGAATCCCAGGTATTGCAACGGGCACGCCAACCACCGGTGGCAACGCGCCGGCCAGCATGCCGTTTACCAAGTACAAGCCATTCAAACAGGTGGATCTGCCAAATCGTGAGTGGCCCGGCAAAACCATTACCAAGGCGCCGCGCTGGTGTAGCGTCGATCTGCGTGATGGTAATCAGGCTCTGGTAGATCCGATGAACGTGCCCGAGAAGCTCGAGTTTTTTGATCTGTTGGTCGAGATGGGTTTCATGGAAATTGAGGTGGGTTTCCCCGCCGCGTCGCAACCCGATTTTGACTTTGTGCGGCAGATCATCGAACAAGATCGAGTGCCCGATAACGTTGCCATTCAGGTGTTGTGCCAGTCGCGCAAAGAGTTGATTGAGCGTTCAGCCGAATCCCTGCAGGGTGCGAAAAATGCCATCTTTCATCTGTATAACTCTACGTCGACACTGCAGCGGCGAGTAGTGTTTGATATGGATCGCGCAGGCATCAAGGCACTGGCTGTAGAAGGCACGCGTATGGTCAAGGCCGCTATGGCCAACTTCGAAGGCAACCTGACCCTTGAATATTCACCCGAGAGTTTTACCGGCACTGAGCTGGATTTTGCCGTGGAGGTGTGTGCGGCCGTTGCTGACGAGTGGGGCGCTACTGTGGATGCGCCAATTATCATTAACCTGCCAGCAACGGTTGAGATGTCGACGCCGAACATCTATGCCGACCAGGTGGAGTGGTTTTTAAAGAACTTTCCCGGGCGCGACCGCATTGTGCTCAGTTTGCATACCCACAATGATCGCGGCACGGGTATCGCGGCAACCGAGCTTGGGGTGTTGGCGGGGGCGCAACGGGTCGAAGGTACATTGTTTGGTAATGGTGAGCGTACCGGCAACTGCGACCTTGTCACCGTCGGCATGAATCTGTTTTCCCAGGGGGTTGATCCGGAACTTAACTTCTCGGAAATGAAGCGCATCAAAAGCGTGGTCACGCGGCTGAATAAACTGCCCGTGCACGAGCGGCATCCGTATTCCGGCGAACTGGTGTTTACCGCGTTTTCAGGTTCGCATCAGGACGCCATTCGCAAAGGCATGGGCCAGGTGGATGACGACCTTTGGGAGGTTCCCTATTTGCCCATTGATCCGGCCGACATTGGGTCTTCGTACAAGGAAGCCATACGGGTTAATAGCCAGTCGGGTAAAGGCGGGGTTGGGTTTATTCTTGAAGAGCACTATGGCGTGCTCTTGCCCCGCGAAATGTTGGTCGAGTTTTCTTCGCTAGTGCAGAACGCGACTGAGAAGCTCGATAGGGAAGTGCAGCCCAGCGAGATTTTGGCGGAGCTCGAAGCGCAATACGTGGTTGAGGACGGGCCCTACAAATTGCTCGACTATCAGCTTACCAGTGGTGCAAACGACACCCAGATATGCACCGCTGAGGTGATGGTGTCCGAACAAAAGCTGACCGTAACTGGTGAAGGCTCTGGACCTATCGCGGCCTTTGCCAACGCCATGTTAAACACGTTAAACGAGACCCTGCGCGTGATCGATTATCACGAGCATGCGTTGTCTCGTGGCAAAGACGCAGAGGCGATCTGTTTGCTGGCGATTGACGACGAGCCGGATGGTCGCTGTTACGGTGCAGGCATTAGCCGTAACACGGTAACCTCTTCTTTGCTGGCAATGGTGTCCGCGTTGAACCGTCGGTGGGCCAAGCGAAGCTAACCATAAAGAGCGCAGCTAACAAGCTTTATTTAGTCGTTGTCCTCGTCGTCTTCATCTTCTTCGCTGCTGCTTGGAAGTGCGAGCTGTTCCACGCGCGCGTCTGCGACTCTGTTGTCGCTAATGGCGAGGGTTTCGACGCGATAATTGTCGATGAGCAGGCACACGTTGGCTTCCGGTATGACCCCCAGGCGTTCGGTGATCAGACCGTTTAGCGTGCGTGGGCCCTCCGTGGGCAGCTCCCAGTTTAGCGCGCGATTGATGTCGCGCAGCACAGTCATGCCATCGATGCGGTAGCTGCCATCAGACAATGCGCTGATCTCGTTGATGTTGCCGGCGAAGTCGGTTGTGAATTCACCCACAATTTCTTCCAGGATGTCTTCGAGAGTCACAATGCCCTGAACTTCGCCATATTCATCAACCACCAGCGCAATGCGCCGCTTCTCTTTCTGGAAGTTAACCAGCTGCGTGTTGAGTGGGGTTGCCTCAGGCACAAAGTAGGGTTCCCGAGTTTGCGCTTCGACATCTTCGACGGTGACCGCCTCTCTGAGCTTGAGCAGGCGCACGGCGCGGCGCAGATGCATGATGCCGACAATGTTGTTGATGTTGTCCCGATACACCGGCAGTCGGGTGTGTTCGCTGCTGGCCATAAGCGAGAGAATCTCCTCGATGGGGTTGTCGAGGTCGATGCCTATCACTTCCCCGCGCGGAATCATGATGTCGTTGACGTTGACCTTCTCGAGATCAAGCACGTTGAGCAACATGCTCTGGCGGCGACTGGGTAGTGCCACGTTCTCGTTTACGAGGGTGCGCATTTCATCCTGTGAAAGGTGGTCCGCGCTTGGTGTGCCTGGTTCCGGCGCAAACGGCTTGACCAGCAGGTTGGCGAAGGTATTCACGAACCAGACCACGGGGTAGAGCACCTTTAACAAAGGTTTCAAAACAAGACTGGATGGAAAGGCGATGCGCTCCGGGTGCTGAGCCGCGATGGTTTTTGGGGCGACCTCTGCGAAGATCAGGAAGATCAGGGTTAACACGATCGGTGCGACAGCAACGCCAACATCACCCAGTAAGCGCAGGCCAATCACGGTGGCAAGTGTGGCGGCTGAGAAGTTGACGAGGTTGTTACCAATGAGAATGACACTCAAGAGCCGATCGGGGCGACGCAGCAAACTGTTGGTGCGTCTGGCACCGGGATGACGTTTGCTGACCAAATGCCGCAGGCGATAGCGATTCACGGCCATCATTGCGGTTTCGGAGCTGGAAAAGTATGCCGACAAGAGCAGCATGATTAGCATGCCAAGCAGCATCAGGGACAGTGACACCTCAGACGAACTCATCGCTGCAGCAGCACCTCCACAACAAACTTTGAGCCCAGATAACCAAGCAACAGCAGGGCAAAGCCTGCAAGCGTCCAGCGGGTAGCGGTGGCGCCGCGCCAACCGAAGCGGGCTCGACCCACCAACAGTGTGGTAAAGGCGGCCCAGGATGCAATGGACAGCACCGTGTGATGGACCGGCTGACCAAACATGTTGTCGAGAAAGGCAAAACCGCTGGCGATGGCGAGGGTAAGCAACAGTACGCCACAGAGTAACCACTGGAACAGCATGGTCTCCATGGTCTGCAGGGGCGGCAGCATGCGCAGCACGGAGATGTCGCGCTTGTCGCGCAACGCGTTCTCCTGCAAACGCATGACCAGCGACTGGCAGGCGGCCAGCAACAGCACGGTGTAGGCCAACACAGACAGAGCGATGTGCACCACCAGCTCGCTTGAGAGGTTGGTAATTGGTTCGAACGAGGAGGACAGGCTCACGCCCGCCAGGACACTGATCGCACAAAGTGGGAACACAAACAGAAACAGGTTGTGCAGAGGCTGGCGCACCGAGGCAGCCAACACGATTGCGGCGAGAATAAAGGTTGTGAGGCACGCGGCGCTGTACAGGCCGAGGTTAAAGCCCTCCGGGGCACGCACCAGCAGCCAGGCCGTTAGCCCGTGCAGCAGCAGGGCGGGCAGCGCGATCCAGATCAGGCGCTGGGCATCCTGGGCGCGGCGGGCGCGGTAGTCGCGCACATGGATAACGGCGCCGACGATATAAAACAAGGCCGCTGCGATGCCAGGATAGGCTGGATTCATGGTGTTTGTTGGCTTGCTCTGGCGGCTGCTCTTGCTGCGGTTCTTTGCGCTGCTCTCGGTGGGGCGATTAGCGAGCCGCGGGCGGTTAGCAGGCAATGAATAGGCTTTGGGGCTGTGGTCATTTAGCGGAGTTTGGCACAGATTCCTCGGTTATACTCGCCGCCGACTATCGCCATCTGCAATATGCCATGTTCGAAAACCTCAGTGATCGTTTGACCCACACCCTGCGGGGGATTCAGGGCAAAGCCAAGCTCAGCGAAGACAACATTGCCGGCACCCTGCGCGAGGTCCGCATGGCCCTGCTCGAGGCCGACGTCGCCCTTGGGGTTGTAAAGGAGTTTGTCGAACGGGTGAAGGTTGCCAGCATTGGCACCACCGTCAGCACGGCGCTCAATCCAGGGGAACAGTTTGTAAAAATTGTCCATGCCGAGCTGGTTGCGCTCATGGGCACCCATGAACCGCTGAATCTGGCGGCCAAACCCCCGGTTGTCATATTGATGGCCGGTTTGCAGGGCGCGGGTAAGACCACCACGGTGGCAAAGCTTGCCCGCTATCTGCGCGAGATCGAAAAGAAAAAGGTGGCTGTGGTTAGTGCGGATGTTTACCGCCCGGCTGCGATCGAGCAACTCCAGACCCTGGCAGGGGAAGTGGGGGCGCGCTTTATTTCCAGTACCGCCATGGAAGCGCCACTGAAGATCGCCGAGCGTGCGGTAAAGGATGCCAGTCAGCAATTTGACGACGTACTCATTGTCGACACCGCAGGTCGCACCGCGGTTGATGAGTCGATGATGCAGGAAATCAAAGCGCTGCAAATGCAATTGACGCCTGCTGAAACCTTGTTTGTGGTTGATGCCATGACCGGGCAAGACGCGGCGAACACAGCGAAGGCATTTAATGATGCCCTGATGCTGACCGGTGTCGTCCTGGCGAAGACGGATGGTGATGCGCGTGGTGGTGCGGCGTTATCTGTGAAAGCCATTACCAACAAGCCCATCAAGTTTCTGGGCGTGGGTGAAAAAACCGACGCGCTTGAGCCGTTTCATCCTGATCGGGTTGCGTCCCGCATTCTGGGTATGGGCGATGTGCTGTCGCTCATCGAGGAAGCCGAGCGCAAGGTCGACAAAAAGAAAGCGAAAAGGCTCGCCAGTAAAATCGCCAAAGGCAAAAAATTTGATCTGGAGGACTTTCGCGATCAGCTCCAGCAAATGGCCAACATGGGCGGGGTTACGAGCATGCTCGAAAAAATGCCCGGCATGAACAATATTCCGGCCGCCGCGCGGGATCAGCTTGATGACGGTATGTTCAAAAAGATGGAAGCGATCATCTCATCCATGACGGTGCGTGAGCGGCGTTACCCCGACTTGCTGAATGGCTCCCGCAAACGCCGTATTGCCGCCGGCAGCGGTACCCAGGTGCCAGACATCAACCGACTGCTAAAACAGCATAAGCAGATGCAGAAGATGATGCAGAAGATGAAGAAAAAGGGCGGCATGGCCAATATGATGCGGGGCATTCAAGGCCAGATGGGTCAGGGCGGCGCCTTTCCACCCCGGCGGCGCTAGGGTCGGCACTGTTGCTGGTACTGGCCTGGGGGCCCTTGGCTTGCGTGGGTCAGCCTTTCCTATACAATGTCGCGCTCGCTAAACCAGTGCCTTCTGCAGACCCACCTGCAGGGCCTAATCAAGAGCCAAAAACTACATGGTAATCATTCGCTTATCCCGATCAGGCGCCAAGAAGAACCCGTTCTATCACATCACGGTTGCAGATCGTGCGGCGAAGCGCGATGGTCGTTTCATCGAGCGGCTTGGTTTTTTCAACCCCGTCGCGAAAGGGGCTGCGGAAGGCTTGCGGCTGGACCTGGACCGCGTTGACCACTGGATTGGTGTAGGTGCCCAACCCACCGACAAAGTGAAGAAGTTGATCACCAAAGCACGCGCTAACGCTGCAACACCAGCCGAAGCCGTCGCCGCAGAGTAACTGCGCATGGAGAGGTGCGCCCGTACTTCTCCAACCCACCCGTCTGCCTGCTTAAGAGTTCGCAACAGCGCCTGCATGAGCGCTTGAAAGCATGGCTACCGATCCTGATGAAGTGATTGTGGTTGGCCGCCTTGGCGCACCACATGGTGTGCGCGGCGAGTTGCACCTGCACTCTTATACAACCCCTGTCGATAACCTCCTGAGCTACCAGCCCTGGCTATGTCGCCGACGTCCGATCGGCAAGCAGGCCAATCGCCGCACACGGGTTAGTGACGAAGCGTGGCAGAGTCTTGAGTTCACGGGGTTGCGAACTCATCAGGACCACTTTCTGGCAAGCGTCACGGGTTACACAGAGCGGGAAGACGTGGCAACGCTTCGCGGTATGGAGATTGGCGTACCCCGCTCGCAGTTGCCTGAATTGCCGGAACAAGAGCATTACTGGCGCGATTTGATTGGTACGCAAGTGATCACCCTTAACGATGAATTGCTTGGTACGGTTGCTGGCTTGCTCGAAACCGGAGTACACCACGTGCTGCGGGTGCGCCGCGGCGAGCCTGGGCAGAGCGAGTTGCTTATTCCGTTTGTGGAGGCTTACGTTGTAGCCGTCACGCCAGACACCTTAACTGTGGATTGGGACGCGTCCTGGAATGACTGACGCTGCCCGCCAACACAACGAACACTGGGTCGGCGTCGTTACCCTGTTGCCAGAGTTGTTTGCTGGCGTAACAGAACACGGGGTTGCGCGGCGTGCGTTTGCAGACGGCCTGTCCTGTGAGTACTTCAATCCGCGCGACTTTACCGAGCGCAAACACGGCCAGGTCGACGACAAACCCTACGGTGGGGGACCGGGTATGGTCATGCAACCTCAGCCGTTGGAGGCCGCAGTCAACGCAGCCCGCCGCCGTGCCGGGGTGGTTGTGCCGGAGCAAAAACCACTGCTTGTGGTGCCTTCACCGCAAGGTGAGGTGCTTACGCAGGCGCTGGTGCAACAACTCGCCTGTGAACCGGCATTGATATTTATCTGTGGCCGCTATGAAGGCATTGATGAGCGGGTGGTTGCGCAGGCTGATCTGGAAATTAGTTTAGGGGACTTCGTGCTGACCGGTGGAGAGCTGGCCGTCCAGGTTATCCTGGACGCTGTGTCGCGTTGGTTACCCGGTACTCTCGGCAATGCTGAGTCGGCGGGTTCCGATAGCTTCGCTGACGGCGTGCTTGAGGGGCCGCAGTACACTCGTCCCGAAGCGACCGCCGATGGTCGAGCGGTACCGGCCGTGTTACGCAGCGGTGATCACGCGGCGATCACTCGCTATAGGCGCAAACTGGCCTTGCAACGCACCTTCGAACGGCGCCCGGAGCTACTGCTGCGGCGGCCGCTGACCGCGCTTGATCGTGAGCTGTTAGCGGAGCTTTTCACTGAGCCCTCCACCGACTAGGCGGTTTGCGCAGGGGCTATTCCCATGTACAATTCGCGCCTTAATTTCCAGCGGTGAAACCGATGAGCAGCAACAAAATTATCCAGCAGCTCGAGAACGAGCAGCTGCGCGCTGACACTCCCGAATTTGGCCCTGGCGATACGGTTGTGGTGCAAGTACGCGTGGTTGAAGGCAATCGAGAGCGGTTGCAGGCGTTTGAGGGTGTGGTGATTGGCAAGCGCAATCGCGGCATCAACTCAGCGTTCACCGTGCGCAAAATCTCCCACGGCGTTGGTGTTGAACGTACGTTCCAGACGCACAGCAAGCAGGTCGCAGAAATTGAAGTTAAGCGGCGCGGTGCGGTGCGGCAGGCAAAGCTGTACTACCTGCGAGAACTGTCCGGTCGGGCGGCGAGAATCAAAGAAAAGGTCTGACATTAGTCAGGGCAATCGACGGTTGCCTGGTCAATCGAACATCACGCCCGAGCTCGCTGGAGGTTGGGCGTTTTTTTGCCTCGGATTTACGCCGTGAGCTGACGATGAAATGCTCTGGAGCGCTGTGTAAGGGTTTCGCAGGGAAGAAAAAATTACCAGCCTGCCGAGGGGTTGGGGACCAAGGGGGAGGGGAGAACCCGCCCGGCAAGCTGGTGTGTACCGATTGTCGTGGAGAGAGACGACGCCCGGTCAGGTTGTAACGAACAGCGGGGACAGCTGATACTTCCGTTTAACCTGCCCAAGTTAATGCATGCCCCGTGCCAACTTTGCTTGTTCTCAATTAAAAAACTTATAAAACAAGAGTTTAGGGGATAATTCTGACGAATTTCTGACAAGCAGCCGCAAGAAAAGTGGCGCATCGTTACCGCCGCTTTTGGTCACCTTTTGGCGTTATTGGCCCAAGGGGCAGAGAGGCATGTCACAACTGGTCACCCAGGGGCACTATTGTGGCGGATTTCTGTCTGATTCGGCCGAAATTGGCGCATTGGGTTCTGTGGCCCTGGCCGTCCGCCATCTTTGTGGCGCTGCTGATACGCTTAGTGAATGACAGAATCTACCACCGACGCGGTGTCAGCCAGTCAAGATGCCTCAGCTAAAGTCCAAGCCCGGGAGGCAACGGACCCGGCGATCGCCGCCTACCTGGATGAGGTGTGGTTGGCCAAGGGGCTCAGCGATAACACCCTCGCGGCCTATCGCCGTGACCTGGCCGCGCTGGCCCGGTTCCTCGCGCCCACACCCCTGCTGCAGGCCGATTCCGGACAATTATTTGCCTATTTGGGTGACCGCTTTGCCACCGGCTATGCCACCCGCTCGGCTGCGCGCGCACTGTCGTGCATTCGTGGTTTTTATCGCCAAGCGCTGGCCAAGGGCCGCATCAGCGTTGATCCCAGTGCGTCCCTGACCCAGCCCAAGCTCGCCCGGGGTCTACCAAAGACCATGACTGAGCAGGATGTCGAACGGCTGCTGGCGGCCCCAGACCTCGATAAGCCAATGGGCATGCGCGATCGGGCGATGCTCGAGCTGCTGTATGCCACCGGATTGCGCATCACTGAGCTCGTGAGTCTTACCAGTGGCGCGCTCAACAAGCGTCAGGGCGCTGTGCGGGTTATGGGCAAGGGTGGCAAAGAGCGACTGGTACCGGTGGGTGGCGTGGCGCTTGACTGGCTCGACCGCTACGAGCGGGAGGCGTTGCCGCTGCTCGACCCGGAGGCACGGAGCGCCGCCCTGTTTCCCAGTAATCGAAAGCGCGCGATGACGCGCCAGACGTTCTGGCATGCGATCAAGCGCTATGCGGCCATAGCGGGCATATCCACCAGTATTTCACCCCATACCTTGCGGCATGCCTTCGCGACGCACCTGTTAAATCACGGCGCCGATTTGCGCGCTGTGCAAATGATGCTAGGGCATGCCGATCTGTCGACGACACAAATTTACACGCATGTTGCAAAAGCTCGACTAAAATCAATGCACAAAGAGCACCACCCCAGAGGGTAATCCGTGGGCTGATGCGGAACGCTTGGCATAACTAAGGGTCTATTCTGGTTAGAATGGTCTTGTCCGACCGTTAATCCCAAGCTTAGATCAAAAAGGAGCACCCACGCGTGACCTCAACCAAACTTACTCTGCTCGGTGTCTTTCTCGCCGGAGCCGTCGCTGCTGCTGCACTCGGCTTGCTGAATATGCCCGGCGAGACTGTGCAGGCCGAATCTGCCGCACCCCTGGTTGTTGCCGCAGAGGCGACCGCCGATGCGACTGACCCCGGTGTTCTGTTATTACGCCGGCTAAAGCGGGTGCGGCCTGACATTCCAATCAATGCGGTGTCGCCTTCCGAGGCGCCTGGGATCTATGCCATCGAACTGGATGGTGGCGCGATTCTCTATGGCACTGCGGATGGCAAATTTATGATTGCCGGCGATCTGTATTCCATTGGCGACACTGACCTGGTAAATCTCGCCGAAGCCAAGCGCGAAACCGTACGAGCCGAACTGCTGGCTGATGTGGTTGCTGACGACGCCTGGGTATTTAAGCCGGCGGGTGCCACCAAGGCCGTGGTGAATGTGTTTACCGATGTGGATTGCGGGTACTGCCGCAAACTCCATGGGGAAGTTCCGCGTCTCAACGAGTTGGGTATTGAAGTCCGGTACCTCGCGTACCCAAGGGCTGGCATTGGCTCGCAGTCTTACAACACCATTGTTTCGGCATGGTGTGCCGACGATCGTGGTACGGCACTGACTGCGGCCAAGGCGGGCAAAGCCATTGCCGCTAAAACCTGTGTTAATCCTGTTGCCGAGCAGTACGAGCTCGGACAGCAAGTGGGTGTCACCGGCACCCCGGCCATCGTCACCTCTTCGGGTCAGTTGCTGCCGGGTTACATGCCTGCGGATATCCTTGCGGAAACCCTGGGCGTGCCAACGTCTTGACCGCAGAGCTGCGCGTTGGCCTGTATGGTCTTGGTACCGTTGGTCAAGGCCTGGTTGAGCTGCTGCATGTCAATGCGGCAGCCATAGAACAACAGGCGGGGCGGCCCATTCGTTTGGTTGCGGTTGCCTCGCGAACACCCAGGCCAGACGTCAACCTGCATGGCGCTGCGTTTTCCACCGCAACCGATGCACTCATAGGTTCGAACGAAGTTGACGTGGTGGTCGAACTCATTGGTGGTGAGACCACAGCACTCGATCTGTCCCGCGCTGCATTGCGATCGGGTAAGTCATTGGTCACTGGCAACAAGGCGTTGCTCGCCCTGCACGGCGAAGAGTTGTTTGCGCTTGCACAAGAAAATGCTGTGGGCGTTGGTCTGGAGGCTGCTGTCGCGGGTGGCATACCCCTGATAAATGCCCTGGTCAGTGGGCTAGGCGGTAATCAGATTGGCTGGGTGGCCGGCATCATCAACGGTACCTGTAACTACATTCTGACCGCCATGACCGAAGAGGGCGCAGATTTCTCTGCGGTGCTGAAAAAGGCGCAAGAGCTGGGTTACGCAGAGGCCGACCCTACCTTTGATGTGGGCGGCATAGATGCTGCCCACAAAATCGCAATTATCGCGCGGCTTGTGTTTGGCGTACCGGTGAACTTTGCGGATGTGCCGGTTAGTGGCATAGATGTAGTTGGCGCTGAAGACATCGAGTACGCCCGGCAACTGGGTTATCGCATCAAGCATCTCGGCGTTGCGGCGGGTGAGCGCGATGCCAGCGGTGCACTGGTTGCAGTGGATGTTCGTGCCCACGCTGCGCTGGTTCCCGAAGATCGGTTGCTGGCCGGTGTCGGCGGCGTCACCAACGCGGCGATGGTGCAAGACAATGCCGTGGGATTGTCTGTGTATTCGGGCCCTGGGGCGGGTGGGTTGCCCACCGCTGCCTCGGTGGTGGCTGATCTTATTCGGGTGGCGCAGGGCTCGTTACCCACTATTGCGCCGCCGACTGCGGCAGCCAAAGCCGTGAAGCTTAAAGCGCTCAATGAATCCGACGCTGCTTTTTATCTTCGTATTCCCGTTCTTGATAAACCGGGAGTACTGGCTGGTATTTCAAACTTGCTGGGCCAACAGGGCATTAGCATCGAGTCGTTGATACAGCGCGAGCAAGCCGTTCGCGATGCCCAGGTGCCGGTGGTCGTACTGACTCAGCGGGTGCCACAGGCTGCGCTCGATCGTGCGCTGGCGCAGCTTGCCAGCAGTGCCAACGTGGTGGGCGAAATTGTGCACCTGCGGGTGGAGCCGTTGCTGTAAAGTCACCGGGTGACTAACGAATTCGAAATCCTTGAACGCGAGTTACCCCAGGCGAGAGCTGCCATCGACGCAGAGCTTGCCGAGCACTCTGCCGTGCTTCGGCGGGTGTACGCGGCCAGAGGCGTTACCCGAGCAGACGATCTGCAGTTGGCAACCACCGGGTTGCATACGCCTGCGCAACTGACGGGGGTTGGGGCTGCCGCTGCGCGCATCGCGGCGGCTGTGCAAAACGCAGAGTTTGTACTTTTTGTCGGCGACTTTGACGCGGATGGGGCAACGGCCTCGGCCCTTGGGGTGTCTCTGCTCGAGGCGCTGGGAGCGGCGCGCGTGGATTTTTTGGTACCCAATCGATTCAACTTTGGTTACGGCCTGACCCCGGAACTGGTTGCACTTGCACTCCGTGACAAGCCGGATCTGATTATTACGGTCGATAACGGTATTTCCAGTATCAACGGGGTGCAGTGTGCCAATGATGCGGACATAGACGTGGTGGTCACCGACCACCATCTGCCAGGTCCCGAATTGCCCGCTGCACTCGCGGTTGTGAACCCTAATCAGCACGACTGCGAATTCCCGAGTAAAAATCTCGCGGGGGTGGGCGTGATCTGGTACGTGCTAAGTGCGACGCGCCGAGTGCTTGCAGATGCGGGCTGGTTCGCCCAGCGCGCTGAACCCAACCCGGCGCAATGGCTTGATCTGGTAGCGCTCGGCACGATTGCAGATGTGGTGCCACTCGACCGAAACAATCGCATTTTAGTGCAGCAGGGGCTGGCGCGGATGCGCACTGGCAATCTGCGGCCGGGGTTGCGTGCGCTGGCGAAAGTCGCCGGGAAAAATTTGCCAGAAATGGTCTCCCAGGATCTGGCCTTTGCCCTGGGGCCGCGTCTAAATGCTGCGGGGCGGCTCGAGGACATGACGATTGGCATCCGCTGTTTGCTGGCCACCGACGATGAGGAAGCGCTGCGGCTTGCCACAGCACTTAACGAGCTGAATCAGGCCAGGCGCAGCATTGAGCAGGAGATGAGTCAGGAGGCAGAGCTTGCGATTCTTGACTTGCCTGTTGTCAGTGATACTCGAAAAGGGCTCACGGTGTATCGTGAGCATTGGCATCAGGGGGTTGTTGGCATTGTTGCCGGGCGCATGCGCGAACGGTTTTTTCGGCCCGTCATTGCGTTTGCTGAGGCGGGGTCCACAGCGCCAGACGAGCTGAAGGGGTCGGCGCGCTCTATACCAGGCCTGCACGTTCGTGATGTGTTGGCCGCCATCGATGCGCAATTCCCCGGCTTGATTGTGCGGTTCGGCGGGCATGCCATGGCTGCCGGGTTATCTCTGAAGCGCCGCCACTACGAGCGCTTTGCGAAGGCCTTTGATGCTGCGGTTGGTGAGCAGGTGGGTGAGGACGACCTGCGCAATACGGTGCTGACCGACGGTGTGCTCGAAGGCTCTGACCTCACGCTTGCCAATGCCGAGGTGCTGGCGCGGGCCGGGCCCTGGGGACAGGGCTTCGAAGAACCCTTGTTTCACGGTGAGTTTGAGCTGGTGTCCCAGCGAGTAGTGGGCGAAAACCACCTGAAAATGGTGGTGGGCATAGATGGCCAACTGTTTGATGCAATTAAGTTCCGCCAGGCGCCACTGTCGTTTAGCGATGCAGAGAGCAACGTAAGCTCTTTGTCTGACTCTAACGCCGACAAGCAGCGGGTTCAGCTCGTTTACCATCTGGCGGTGAACGAATGGCGCGAACGTCGTTCGTTGCAGCTTTTAGTCGAGCACTGTCGGCCACTTTGAAGGTAAACTGCGGCGCTTGGAGCTAAGCAGGAACAGCAGTCGGTCATGGCGGAGTACACGTCACTCAAAGAATCTTTGAAGCATCTCGGTGAGCGTCACAGTGCGCTTAGGGGGTTCCTTTGACTTTGACAGCCGCAAAGACCGACTTGAAGAGGTAGAACGCGAGCTGGCCGATCCAGACGTCTGGAACGATCAGGCGCGCGCCCAAAAACTCTCCCAGGAGCGATCGGGTCTTGAACGCATCGTTAGCGTGCTCACGTTGGTGGGCGACTCGCTAGCGGACACTGCCGAATTGCTGGATATGGCGCATGCCGATGGCGACGCGGATGCTCTGGAGGATATAGAGACAGAAATTGGCGAGTTTGAAGGCAAAATCGCAGATCTTGAGTTCCGCCGCATGTTCCAGGGCGAGCTGGACGCCAATAACGCGTTTGTTGAAATCCAGTCCGGTTCTGGTGGCACCGAGGCTCAAGACTGGGCTGAAATGCTGTTTCGCATGTACGTGCGCTGGGCGGAACAAAACGGTTTTGCCAGTGAGATCACCGAACTGTCACCGGCGGATGTTGCCGGCATTAAGGGCGGTACCATTCACATCAAAGGTGAATATGCGTACGGCTGGCTGCGCACCGAGACGGGCGTGCATCGGTTGGTGCGTAAATCGCCGTTCGACTCGGGAAATCGGCGCCACACCAGTTTTGCGTCGGTGTTTATCTCTGCAGAGATCGATGACGATATCGAGATAGAGATTAACCCCGCAGATGTTCGAGTTGACACTTATCGAGCCAGCGGCGCCGGCGGGCAGCACGTGAACCGTACCGATTCCGCCGTGCGGCTTACGCACTTGCCGAGCAACACAGTAGTGCAGTGTCAAAGCGAGCGCTCGCAGCATCAAAACAAGGATAATGCCTACAAGCAGTTGCGGGCTAAGCTCTACGAGATGGCACTGTTTGAAAAGCGCGCCGAACAGCAGGCCATCGAAGACAATAAGGCAGATATTGGCTGGGGCAGCCAGATACGCTCCTATGTACTGGATCAGTCCAGAGTCAAAGACTTGCGTACCGGCGTCGAACGCAGCGACCCAAATAACGTACTTGATGGCGACCTGACCGACTTCATAGAGGCGAGCCTAAAAGCTGGCCTGTGATGCAGGCCAGAGAAATCTACACCAGATAAACCAACAGAGAAGCTATTTCTATCATGAACGACACCACCGCGAGTTCTGCACCGACCGAAGATGAAAATCAGATCGTAGCGGGCCGGCGTGAAAAACTGGCAACGCTGCAGGCGTCTGGTTACCACTATCCGAATGCGTTTCGTCGCTCGCATGTGGCGGCAGTGCTGCAAGATGAGTTCGCCACGACAGACAAGCCGGCGCTTGCAGAACAGCAGGTGCCGGTGCAGGTGGCTGGGCGCATCATGCTGCGCCGGGTGATGGGCAAGTCGAGTTTCTTCACACTGGCGGATGTTAGTGGTCGTATTCAGTGTCTGATCAACGTCCAGGGGGTGGGGGCCGAGGCCTACGAGGAGTTCAAAAAGCTCTGGGACAGAGGAGACATCGTGGGCGTGTCTGGTGTTCTGATGCGTACCAACAAGGGCGAGTTAACGGTTGAAGTCAGTCAGGCGCACATGCTGACCAAGAGTCTGCGTCCCTTACCGGAAAAGTTTCATGGCCTGACCGACATGGAAACACGCTATCGGCAGCGTTACGTTGATCTGATCATGAATGACGATTCGCGCCTGGTGTTTCAGTTGCGGTCGCGCATAGTGCAGGCCATGCGCGACTTTTTCCTGGCGCGAGATTACATGGAAGTAGAAACACCCATGATGCACCCGATTCCAGGTGGGGCGACCGCACGCCCGTTCGTGACGCATCACAATACGCTCGACATGGATCTCTACTTACGCGTTGCGCCTGAACTCTATCTGAAGCGCCTGGTAGTTGGCGGCTTTGAACGGGTCTTCGAAATCAATCGCAATTTCCGCAATGAAGGCCTGTCTACCCGACACAACCCGGAATTCACGATGGTCGAGTTTTATCAGGCGTACGCCGACTATAACGATCTGATTGAGTTGACGGAAACCATGTTCCGGCAGATTTGCGAATCGGTGCTGGGCAAAACTACGATCGAACTCGAGAGTGGTGAGCTGGTTGATTTTGCCAAGCCCTTCAAGCAGCTCACCATGGTTGACTCGATCGTGGAACGAACCGATTTGACGATTGCTGATCTACAGGACGGCTCGCGCATGCGGGACTACTTGACGGCTAATAAGTGCAAGGCGGATGAGTCCTGGGGTAACGGCAAGTTGCAAATGGAGATCTTTGAAGCGGCGGTCGAGGAAAATCTGGTCGAACCGACGTTCATCACGGCGTACCCGGCGGAGGTCTCGCCCCTGGCTCGGCGCAACGATACGGATCCGTTTGTCACCGACAGATTCGAGTTATTCATTGGTGGCCGAGAAATTGCCAATGGCTTCTCCGAGTTGAATGACGCGGCTGATCAGGCGGACCGTTTTCAGGCCCAGGCGGATGCCAAAGACGGCGGCGATCTGGAAGCGATGCACTACGACGCTGACTATATTGCGGCGCTGGAATATGGTCTGCCGCCAACTGCGGGAGAGGGCATTGGTGTGGATCGGCTGGTGATGCTGCTGACATCGAGTCCGTCGATTCGCGATGTGTTGCTGTTCCCGCACATGCGCCACGCGTCGAGCGCAGGCTCTGCACAGGAATAGGGCGCGCAGGGCTGCTATGGGGGAGGTTCAGGTAAAAAGGGGACAGCTAGCGGCTAACTGGATGGCTGAGATAGGTGACGAACTCGATGCCGCCTATATGCGCAAGCTGCGCGAGTTTCTGGGTGCGCAAAAACGCTTGCGCAAGGTGATATTCCCCAGGGGTGAAGACATCTTTGCAGCCTTCAATGCAACAGCCTTTGCCGATGTGCGCGTGGTTATCATTGGTCAGGATCCTTATCACGGACCCGGTCAGGCGCACGGCCTGTCGTTTTCTGTCCCGCCTGGCGTAGCTATACCACCGTCGCTGACTAATATTTATCAAGAAATAAGTGACGATTTGGCGACAGATGCGGGCGGCCAGCGGCTCGACTCAAGCTCGGGAGACCTTCGGGGTTGGGCACAACAGGGCGTACTGTTGCTTAATTCAGTGCTCACGGTAGAGCAGAGTCGGGCGGGTTCACATCAGGGCAAAGGCTGGGAGCGATTTACCGACGCCGCAGTCGCTGCGCTCAACGCACGGCGCGAGCGACTGGTATTTTTACTCTGGGGTGCCTATGCGCAGAAGAAGGGCGCGATAGTCGATGAGACGCGGCACTGCGTACTGCGTGCGCCACACCCGAGTCCGTTGTCAGCGTATCGGGGTTTTTTTGGCTGCGCGCATTTCAGTGCTGCCAACAGATATCTGCAAGCGCAGGGGAAGACGCCCATCGACTGGTTTCAGACCTCGATTAGCTGACAGCAACACGAATACTTGATACACCTTTAGCGTAGAGAATTTAACGGGAGAGAAAACGCACATGATCGATTCAGGAACGGACAAGCTGCTGGTGGAGCAGCGCGACAACACATTGCTGTTGACCATAAACACACCGCCAGCCAACACCTGGGATGCTGATAACTTGGCAGCGCTCGCCCGCGTTGTCGCGCAGGCGGAAGCTGACCGAGATATTTATGCGATGGTGGTTACGGGTAGTGGCGAGAAGTTCTTCTCTGCCGGTGCCGATTTGAAGCTGTTCGCCTCAGGTGACAAAGGGGTAGCCACCGATATGTCGAGCAATTTTGGTCAGGCGTTCGAGGCGCTGGCCGGTTTTCGTGGTGTCACCATCGCGGCAATCAACGGCTTTGCCATGGGTGGTGGGCTCGAGTGTGCGATGGCGTGCGACATTCGCATTGCCGAAGAACAGGCGCAGCTTGCCTTGCCAGAGGCGACGGTCGGCCTCTTACCCTGCGGTGGCGGAACGCAAAATCTATCGTGGTTGGTGGGCGAAGGCTGGGCCAAACGCATGATTTTGTGTGGCGAGCGCATTGGCGCGGCCAAAGGCGCAGAGATTGGTCTGGTGGAAGAAGTTGTGGATCAGGGGACGGCGCTAAATGCTGCGCTTGAGCTTGCCGCCAAGGTGGGTAAGCAAAGTCCACCCGCAGTGGCGAGTTGCAAGGCGCTGATTCAGCACGCGCGTAATGGCAACATCGCTTCCGCCTATACCAACGAGCGATCGGCGTTTGTTGATCTGTTTGATACCAAGGACCAAAAAGAAGGGGTGTCTGCGTTTCTTGAGAAGCGCACTGCACAGTGGGTTAACGGATGAGCGATTGTGTACTGTTTGAACACCTGCCAGCGAGCCAGGCGGCGACCGCGGGCGCTTACGTGGGCGTTGCTACGCTCAATGCACCGGCATCACTCAATTCCCTGACGCTCGACATGATTGATTTGCTGGGGCCAAAGCTCGATGAGTGGCGCGCCGACCCTAAGCTGGTTTGTGTGGTGATCCGTGGCAGTGGTGACCGGGCATTTTGTGCCGGTGGCGACATTCAGGCACTGCAACAGGCGATCAATGAAAACCAGGCCGCTGGCAAGATCGTAAACAACTACCCCGAAACTTTTTTTGAGCGTGAGTATAGGCTCGATTACGCGCTGCACTGTTATCCCAAACCGGTTGTTGTACTTGGTGGTGGAGTAGTGATGGGTGGCGGGCTCGGAATTTTTGCCGGCGGTAGCGTTCGGGTGGTTACGTCCAAGAGTCGAATCGCCCTGCCCGAGATTACCATTGGTCTGTTCCCTGATGCTGGTGCGAGCTGGCTACTGGGGCAGTTACCCTCGGGGCAGGCGGCGTTTTTGGGCTTAACCGGGTCGCACTTAAACGGCGGCGATGCACTGGCCTGCGGACTGGGCACAAATGCATCGAGCATTGAGAAATTGCATGATTTACCGGCCGAGCTGGCGAATGTTAGCTGGGACGCAGACATGGCACGCCATCAGCAGCAGGCAACCGATGCGGTGGCCGCTGCTGGGAAAGATGTTGAGTTGCCGGAGTCAGAGCTGCTTAAAGTCACCAAAGACATTTCTTTGGGCAGCGGACTCGACCCAATGGATGCAATGCGCGCACAGGCGGGTAACAGTGCCTGGATCGACAAAGGGCTCGCTACGATGGAGGCCGGTTGCCCAACTTCGCTCGCCGTAGTGTGCGAACAATTACGCAAGGTTCGCAGCATGAGCTTACGCGAGTGTTTTCAACTTGAAATGATTGTGGCCGCACAGTGCGCACGACACAGTGACTTTGCCGAGGGCGTGCGTGCGTTGCTGGTTGATAAAGACAATAACCCACAATGGGCATACCCAACACTTGCTGACGTGCCGCAAGCCCATGTTGATGCGCACTTTACGGCACCATGGCCGGTTAATCCGCTCAGCGATTTATAGGCACTTGATAGACATAAGGGGAGAAGACAAATGAGTAAAGTAGGTTTTGTGGGTCTGGGCAACATGGGTGGGCCGATGGCAGCCAACCTGGCCAAAGCCGGCCACACTGTTTCTGTGTTTGATTTAGTACCCGCGGCGCTTGCGAAAGCTGAGGCTGCCGGTTGTGCATCTGCCGCCTCGGCACAAGCAGCGGTCACGGATGCCGAAGTGTTTTTCTCGATGTTGCCCGCGGGAAGACACGTGGCGGGTCTGTATCTCGGCCCCGACGGTGTGCTAGAGCACGTACCTGACGGCGCCATATTGGTCGATTGCAGTACCATCGATCCGGCAACGGCCAAGCAGGTTGCCGCTGCGGCCGCTGAGCGTGGCATCGCCATGTTAGATGCCCCCGTCTCGGGTGGAACTGCCGGTGCGGAAAACGGCACGTTAACGTTTATGGTGGGAGGTGCCGGCGCAACGCTTGAAGCCGTTCGTCCACTATTCGATGCGATGGGTGCGAACCTGTTTCATGCCGGCGACGCCGGTGCCGGGCAAACCGCGAAGGTCTGCAATAACATGTTGCTGGCGATTCATATGGCGGGCACGGCAGAGGCACTGGCACTAGGTGTTAGTCAGGGCCTCGATCCGGCAGCGCTATCAGAAATTATGCGGCGCTCCTCTGGCGGTAACTGGTCGCTTGAGGTGTACAACCCTTACCCCGGGGTAATGGATGGCGTGCCTGCCAGCCGCGATTATCAGGGTGGTTTTCTGGTTGATCTGATGACCAAAGATCTTGGGTTGGCGATGGACACGGCCGAATCAAGCGGAGCACCAGTACCCATGGGTGGTCTGGCGCGGAGTCTGTACCGCATGCATGCGGCGCAAAACAACGCCGGCCAGCTCGACTTCTCATCCATTCTGCAGTTGTTCGAGAAACCCCAAAGCTAACAGCAATCTGTTAGTCGGCTAATTGCATCGTTGCGCCGGCGTAGCGCCAGCGTGCGCCGGTGCAGTCAGTGACTGAACTCACGATGAGTGCCTTTGCTGTTGCCGCTGTTGGCGGCTGTATTGTGTTGATTAGCACAGCAACGCGCTTACCGGTTTCATCCTCGAGTGTGGCACCTGCGGGCACAGCCTGGTCGCAGGTGTAAACAATGCGCCGCAGTTGGCGTTTCACAGCGCCAAGATGTTGGGCCCTGGCGATCACCTCCTGACCGAGGTAGCAGCCCTTCTCGAAGGACACTGCCCCAAGTTCAGTTAAGCCCAGCATCTGCGGTAACAACGTGCCGCTGGTTGCTGCAGTGACCAGGACTTCGCTGTGATCAATAGTGTGGGCGAGCCAGGCTAGGCTGAGGTCTGTCTCGCTGTCTTGCTTGATATTAGTGGCGTCGAGTAGATCGGTGTCTGTGAGCAGGTATTTGCCGTCGCCAACTGCTACACCAGGCACAGGTTCACTACTAAGACAGGCCGCGGGCGAGCAAGACTCGTAGCTAAGGTTGGTTTTGGCGAAGTTTAGGTATGGTTTTAGAAACTCGGCACAGGTATCTGTGAGCTCTGCACTCACCAGCATCTGCACCTCGCTGGCCGAACCCCAGACCCAACCGTTTGCGACCACGCGCCCTTTTAAGTTTGTGAATGCACCGGCGATGGCTTTATCCGGGGTGAGCTGGTCGGTATCGCAGGTGAGATAACCCTGCAGAAAAGTGGCCGCGTCGGGCCCCGTAAACTGCACTATCCGGTGGCTGTGCAGGAGGCCGATGGCAGCGGGTGGCTCCGCCTGTGCTGATGGGGTTGGGCTACTCATGAATCAATTCTAGTGTTCTGTTGCAACAGGGGAAAGGCGCACAAGTTTACCCGTGTCTTTACCTGCCACCTAACCGTGCTGGCAGGTAGACTAGGACCATGGATGCTGTACTAAAGAACAAAGCCTATTGGCGCTCTCGCCGGGGTATGCAAGAGCTCGACATGCTGCTCATTCCGTTTGTCGAAAATCACCTGCATACGTTGCCCGAGGCGCTGCAAAACCACTACCTGGACTTCATCGAAAATGAAGATTGGGAGCTGTTCGACTGGCTGCAAGGACGCGAGGTGCCGAGTGATCCGCAAGAGCTCGAACTGGTTAAGCGCATTCGGGCGGCCGCAGGTCCGGCTGAATCGACAACCGGCTAAATTTCCGCAGGCCCCGCTAGCCGAGAGCCTTCAGCCAACCGA
>CAZSYU010000014.1:0-16066 GCA_964611345.1 uncultured Pseudomonadales bacterium | reverse complement strand
GACAACCGGCTAAATTTCCGCAGGCCCCGCTAGCCGAGAGCCTTCAGCCAACCGAAAGCCTCCAAGCACCGGCCGTGTTTGGTGTTCGCCGCGGTGGACTGCGGCAATGGGCCTGGTCGGGCTGGCTGCTGTTGGCTCTTGCGTTAACCCTGTTGATGGGTGGTGCTGGATTTGTGCTTGGTGTCTTGAGCCTCGGCTATCGCTTTTGCACCTTGCCGCCCCGCCACGCCGCGTTAGTGTATTTTCCCAACCATATGCCCTGTTTGTGGCTTGACACCCAGCGGGTAGTGCTTGGCAGACCCTATCGCGTGGTTTATCGAGATGAACTGCAACCCGCCGACTTTGCCCGCTTACGCCGCCTGTGCCGTGGTTTACCCGCGTGATTGCCTGCTATCGCTGCCAGTGCTGTTGCGGCCGCAGAACAGTGTCAGCGATGAGATCCGCATGGTCAGGAAAGTCGAGGGTGTAGTGCAAGCCCCGACTTTCGCGCCGTTGCATGGCTGACTCAACAATCAAGTCTGCAACCTGCAGCAGGTTGCGCAGTTCCAGCAAGTCGGGTCCGACCTGGTAGTTGCTGTAGTAGTCCTGTACCTCGTGCTTGAGCAGGTCAACGCGATGCCGGGCGCGTTCGAGTCGTTTGTGGGTTCGAACAATACCGACATAGTCCCACATGAAGCGCCGTAGCTCGTCCCAGTTGTGTGACAGCACCACGTCTTCATCAGAGTCGGTCACACGCGAGGCATCCCACATCGGGGGGTCGGGTGGCAAGTCGTAGCTTTTGTAGTTGGCGGTAATGTGCTCGGCGGCGGCTTTGCCAAACACCAGGCACTCAAGCAGGGAATTGCTGGCGAGACGGTTGGCCCCGTGCAAACCGGTACAGGTGGTTTCGCCTGCTGCGTACAAACCGGGAATATCAGTGGCACCATTTAAATCGACCACGACACCGCCACAGGTGTAGTGGGCGGCGGGCACTACCGGAATGGGGTCTTTGGTCATGTCGATACCAAATTCGAGGCAGCGGCTGTGGATGGTAGGGAAGTGGTGTTCTATGAGGTCGGTGGATGCATGACTGATATCGAGATACAGACAGTCTGCCCCCAGCCGTTTCATTTCGTGGTCAATCGCGCGAGCTACTATGTCTCGAGATGCCAGTTCAAGGCGCTCATCGAAACGCTCCATGAAGCGTTCGCCGTTCGGGAGTCGCAAGATGCCACCTTCACCGCGTACCGCTTCAGAAATCAGGAACGATTTTGCGTGCGGGTGGTAAAGACAAGTCGGATGGAACTGGTTGAATTCCATATTGGCCACGGCGGCGCCTGCCCGCCAGGCCATGGCGATGCCGTCGCCGGTGGCACCATCGGGATTGCTGGTAAACAGATACACCTTGCTTGCCCCACCCGTGGCGAGCACAACGCAACGGGCCTGAAAAACGTCGACCTCTTTAGTGTTGCCGTTGTACACGTACGCGCCAATACAGCGATTCGGATGGCTGCCCAAGTGATCGGTGGTGATGAGATCGACGGCAATCCGGTCGTTTTCGATGTGAATGTTCGGGTGATCGGTTGCCTGCTGCCAGAGCGAATTGGCTATAGCCCTGCCGGTATTGTCGGCGACATGCAAAACTCGTCTGGCGGCGTGACCACCTTCGCGCGTCAAATGGTAGCTGCCGGCCTCGCCGTCAGGTGATCCCTCTGCGTTGCGGTCGAACTCGACACCCCAGCCAACGAGTCGCTCCACTACCTCGCGACCGTTGTTAACTGTAAAACGAACTGCCTCTTCGTTGCACAGGCCGTCTCCAGAAATGAGGGTGTCGTTAACGTGAGAGTCAAAGCTGTCAGCGGGATCGGTAACGGCGGCGAGTCCGCCTTGAGCCCAATTGGTAGAGCCGCCCTCAACGCCGCCTTTGCAAATCACAGTGACTTCAGCGAATTCTGCCAGTGGCAGGGCCGCGGACAAGCCGGCTGCGCCGCCGCCAATCACAAGTACGTCTGTTTGGCGTCGTTCTGCCACGGCTTTACGATCCTTTTAAGGGACTAGCTAGTATAAACCACGACGAAACGGCAGAATATCGGGCTTCTAATTCCTCCGCTCATGACGAGCGCCGGCCAGGCCCAAATCTAGACAGTGCAGATGCAGTTCCTTCCCAACATTCTAAAGGCCACTTGTGACTGACGACACCGACCAGGAGTTGGTAAGACGGGTTCAGAATGGCGACAAGCGCGCCTTTGATCTGCTTTTTACCCGCTATCAGGGCAAGATTTTTGGTCTTGTCACACGGTATGTCCGTGACCGGCAGGAAGTGGAAGATGTCGTGCAGGAGAGCTTTATCAAAGCGTTCCGGGCGCTGCCACGCTTTCGGGGCGATTCCCAGTTCTATACCTGGCTCTATCGAATTGCGATTAATACGGCCAAAAACCACCTGGTGTCGCGCTCTCGGCGGCCGCCGGGTTCCGACATTGATGCGGACGACGCCGAGAGCTTTGAACCGATGCGGCAGGTTGAAAACCCTGAAAACGAGCTGGCTCGAGATGAGTTATCGGACATGATTCACAAGGCCATCGCTGATTTGCCCGACGATTTGCGTAGCGCCGTAACATTGCGCGAGTTTGATGGTCTGAGTTACGAGCAGATCGCTGACATCATGGAGTGCCCGGTGGGTACGGTGCGGTCACGGATCTTCCGCGCGCGCGAGAGCATCGACAAGAAGATCGCGCCCCTGATTGGACACTCCGGGCGGTCCGCATAGGCAAGAGAATTGGTGTCAGAATTGGTGTCAGAATTGGTGTGAGAGGCTGGGAATTTGGGCGAAATGCGGAGTAAATGTGATGTCGGTAGAAAAAATCACACTTTTTTCACAGGTCGGACAAGGTTTGGGGCACTTTATAGCCAGAACTGGTGTCAGAGACCTGTGAGTAAGATTTGGCAAGCTCTGGCACTAACAGTGTTCAGGGTGCGTCGCTATCGTAATTATATACATAGATGTATATATGGTCAGGGTGAGTTACCCGGGACCAGATTGGCTCAGGGACTAATAAGTTGCTGTCTAATGAACGCAACCTACAGGCAACCTACAGATAAAACATAGACACCTGCATAGACACCTATAACTATGTAGATAGAACATATACAGACAGAGCAAGCGAAATGTCAGAGCAGTTAAAAGAAGCCCTTTCCGCCATTATTGATGGTGAAGCCTCCGAGTTTGAACTTCGGCGTGTGCTTGATGAAATGGGTAAAGACGAGAGTTTGACCCGAGCCTGGCAGAGCTACCATCTGATTCATCAGGCAGCTCAGGGCGAAAATGTCACGGGTGTGGCCGAGATGGGAGAACGCATCTGGGCCTCGCTCGATGCAGATGACTTCCTTGGGCAGGACATCGTGCAGGAAGAACCAACTGTGCCAGCAACCGCCGCGCAACCTGGTAAGCGCTGGGGATTGCTCGGTGGTGCAATTGCTGCCGCAGTTGCACTGGGTCTGTTTGTCAGTGGTGACTTTGACACTGCTGATCCTGCCGCAGGACAGGTAGCCACCAACGTGCAGGATGTTGTGCAACCGCTGGTGACGCAAAGCGCCAATTCGCAGTTCGCGGCCGAACCGCCTGCTGTGGTCGAGGCAACTGACGGCCAGCTTGTTGCTGTGTCGCAACCAGCAGAAATTTCACGGCCAGTAAGCGCTGCCAGCGACGACGATTTCGACTATGGGCCTGGATTTGTTCCCTACAGCGAAATGAGCCCGGCGGATCAGGCTCGCAGTGACGCTTATTACATTCATCATGTGCAGCATCAGGCGGTTAACAACGACAACGTGCTGTCGTTCGTGAAGATGATTTCCTATCCCCAGTAATGCGACGGTTGTACCAGTTAATGACACAGTTTCTCGCAGTTAATCGCGCCGCTCGCGGCCGCCGTCGTGCGTTTTTCGACAGTGCAAAGCTCGTCATAGCGGGTGCCCTCTATGGGGCATTGTTGATGGGCGGTGCTGTTCAAGCCGCAGATAAAGCCGCAGATGCAAGTGCAGAAGACAATGACCTGGCTGAGGCCTGGATTGAGCGCATGAATTCCGCCTTTGCGAAACTCGACTACGATGGTGTGTTCAGTTTCTACACCGGCGACAACCTGGCGAGTTTGCGCGTTGTGCATAAGCTCGAGGATGGCCTGGAGAGGGAACGACTCGTGCATCTCAACGGTGCGCCGCGGGAAATTGTGCGACACGGTGACAAGGTGATATGCATTTTGCAGCCTGGTGATCGGCTGGTAGCCATGGGTGGATCCATTCCAGCGGGTCCCTTCGCGCGCGCGTTTATTCGCGACTTCGGCATGGTGTCGAGTAGCTACAATCTCAGCATGAAGGGAGAAGACCGGGTGGCGCAGCGCCAGGCGGTCCGCATGCTGGTAGAACCCAAAGACGAGCATCGTTATGGTCACCGCCTGTGGCTTGATAAAGAAACGGGCTTGCTTTTGAAGTCAGAATTGTTTGATATCAAGCGCAACAAAGCATTGGAGATCTTTCAGTTTAATCAGCTGGCGATGGGTTCTGATGTAAATTCTGCAGCACTTGATCCAGAGCAACCCCAGGGTTCGGTGATCGATCACCTCACAGTGGCCGAGAATGCACCGGCGAAATCGGAGTCGACGAACTGGCACGCTGGTTGGTTGCCTGCTGGTTTTGAGATGGCCGCCTCTGATTTGCGACATGCACCGGCCACCCAGCAGGATGTCAATGCGCTGATTTATTCAGACGGTTTGGCGGCGATCTCAGTGTTTGTCGAGACCATGCCAGCCGCCTCAGTTGGAGCTGAGTCGAATATGATTTCGCATAATGGCGCAACCGTATCGGTCACCCAGGCAGTCATGGGGCCGAACGACGCAAAGCACCTCGTCACTGTTGTTGGTGAAGTTCCGGCCAAAACGGCGTCAGCGGTCGCAAAGTCGATCTCGTACTCAAACTGAAACAACTGCAGGACAACATTTGCCGCGTGGGTACGGTCGTAGAAGTGCTGCCGCAAGAGCATGTGGTTGTTGAATTCGAGGCACAGCGCTGCAAGAACTGCCAATGTGGTCGAATGTTCGCAACACCTCCCACTGAGCTACAATTACGTGTGGCGCAAGACTCCGCGCTTGCACAGCAATTGGACGCACCGCAGGTTGGTCAGCACGTGGTGTTAAGTGTTGGTAGGCAACATTTTTCCTTCGTGGCAGGGCTGCTATTGGGCTTGCCTCTGGTGAGCGGGTTTGTTGCGGTTGGGTGCGCCGTGCTCGCAGGAGTTACACTGGCATGGCAGGGGTTGGCTTTGCTGGTTGGGGTCATTGCAGGCTCAGTTGGTATTAGATGCCTGGCTGGGCGATTGCATACAACGGTGCATAAAAGTTTGACGATTCGTACTGCGGATCTTTAGACCACAGATAGACCACAGATAGACGACAGGAGGAAGCGCAGTGCTTCAATTCTTATCCACAGTTCTAACGCAGAAGCCAATCGCGGCTGGTCGCAGGCTGAGCGTGCCGCTCACATTGCTCGCGATGCTGTTCTCGGCCTCTTTCGCGTGGAGCGCTTCCGCACGAGACCTGCCAGACTTTACCAAGTTGGTTGAGCAGAGTTCTCCGTCGGTGGTAAATATCTCCACAGAGCAATCCCAGTCATCGCGCGGGCGTAACTCGGGTAACGAACAGTTGGATGAATTTTTTCGGCGGTTCTTCCCGGATGGCGGTCCGGATAGACGTGCTCCTGATGCACCGCGCTCCCTGGGTAGTGGCTTTATCGTATCTGCCGATGGGTATGTACTTACCAACAACCACGTTGTGGAAGACGCCGACAAGATTATTGTGCGCTTGAATGATCGGCGTGAACTTGAAGCCGAACTGGTCGGCGCTGATCCGCGATCAGATCTTGCTGTGCTTAAAATTGAAGCGAAGAATCTGCCCGTGGTTAAGCTAGGCAAATCCGATCGGCTGAAGGTCGGGGAGTGGGTACTCGCGATCGGTTCTCCCTTCGGTTTCGATTACTCAGTAACTGCGGGTATTGTCAGCGCCAAAGGTAGGAGCTTACCGACTGAAAACAACGAAAATTACGTCCCCTTTATTCAAACTGATGTTGCGATCAACCCAGGCAACTCTGGTGGTCCGCTGTTTAACCTCGATGGCGAAGTGATTGGCATTAATTCGCAAATCTATACGCGCTCGGGCGGATTTATGGGCGTTTCTTTTGCGATCCCCATTGATGTTGCGATGGAAGTGGCGGATCAGTTGAAAACTGACGGCCGCGTATCACGGGGCTGGTTGGGTGTGGTTATTCAGGATGTCGATCGCGAGTTGGCCGAGAGTTTCGGATTGAAGAAGCCAGGCGGTGCGCTGGTTGCCCAGGTGCTCTCGGATGGCCCGGCGGACAAGGGCGGCATTCAGACAGGAGACATCATCACGACATTCAATGGTGCAGACGTTGATCTGTCTTCAGACTTGCCCCATCTGGTCGGGCGCACGCGGGCTGGCAGCACGGCCACAGTGAATGTTGTCAGAGATGGTAAATCCAAGCGGCTCAAGATCAAAATTGGTGAACTCGCAGATGCAGGCAATCCCCTGATCGGCAGGACGCAAGAAGCAGCGCCAGAAGCCATCCCAAGTCGCATTGGGTTAACTGTCGAAGCGGTACAGAAGGCGACGCTTGAGCGTTTTAATTTGACGGAAGGACTGCGTGTGGTTGCCGTTGACGGTGCCGCCGAAGAGGCGGGCATTGCCGCCGGCGATATCGTGACACGGTTGGACAATAAACCGGTCGAATCTGTCGCAGGCTTCAAAGAGCTGGTTGCGGGGCTCGAGGCTGGTAAATCGGTGCCCGTGCTGATCGTACGCAACGGTACGGCAACCTTCCGGGCACTAAAGGTACCTGCTGAGTAGGGCGAGCAACCGCACTGCGTCTTCTGCAGCGGGGACTGCAGCTGGGATTGAGCTTCGCAGTTATTATTCGAGGCCCTGTAAAGTCAAAGGGTTCAGGCACTTGGGTGCGCTGACGGCCGTATTTCGCTACACTCCGGCGGCTTTTTTACGGCTCCTGGACAACTCCCTGTTCTGGCCGCTTGCTGAGGCCTGTAGTGTCCGAAATCGATCATATTCGAAATTTCTCCATCATCGCGCATATCGATCATGGCAAGTCGACCCTGGCCGATCGATTGATCCAGCGTTGCGGCGGACTGTCGGATCGAGAGATGGAAGCTCAGGTACTCGATTCGATGGATCTGGAGCGTGAGCGGGGCATTACCATCAAGGCGCAGAGCGTTACGCTGCACTACCAGGCCGAAGATGGTGAAACCTACCAACTCAACTTTATCGATACCCCAGGGCATGTTGATTTCAGCTACGAAGTGTCGCGCTCGCTCGCGGCGTGCGAAGGCGCCTTGTTGGTTGTAGATGCGGCGCAAGGTGTGGAGGCGCAATCGGTTGCTAACTGTTACACGGCCATCGAGCAAGGCCTTGAGGTGTTGCCTGTTCTCAACAAGATGGATTTGCCGCAGGCGGACCCTGATCGGGTAGCGGCAGAGATTGAAGAGATCATTGGTGTGCCGGCGGATGGTGCGCTGCATATCAGTGCTAAAACTGGTCTGGGCGTCGATGAGCTGCTTGAGCAACTCGTTGCTGAGATTCCGGCGCCTGTGGGTGATCGCGATGCGCCTTTGCAAGCACTCATTATCGACTCCTGGTTTGATAACTACCTCGGCATCGTGTCATTGATTCGGGTAGTGCAGGGCACCATCAACAAAGGCGACAAGATCATTATCAAGTCGGTGGGTAAAGCTCAGGTGGTCGACGATCTGGGCCGTTTTACGCCCAAGCGGGCCCCGGACAAAATTCTCGAAGCGGGTGAAGTCGGCTATGTGGTCGCCGGTATCAAAGACATTCGTGGCGCGCCTGTTGGCGATACGATTGTCAGTGTGCGCGATCAGGAAGTCGAACAATTACCTGGGTTTGCCCAGGTTAAGCCCCAGGTGTACGCCGGCTTGTTTCCGGTTAATGGCGAGGACTTTGAGAACTTCCGGGAGGCGCTCGGCAAACTCACTCTCAATGACGCCTCGCTCTACTACGAGCCAGAAAGCTCCGATGCATTAGGTTTTGGGTTTCGCTGTGGCTTTCTTGGCATGCTGCACATGGAAATCATTCAAGAGCGGCTCGAGCGTGAATACGATCTCGATTTGATCACCAGTGCGCCAACGGTTGTCTACGAGGTCATCGACAACAAAGGCAAGGCTCTGCTGGTAGATAACCCCTCGCGCCTCCCTGACAACGTGCAAGAAATGCGCGAGCCCATGGCGGAAGTTAATATTCTTGTGCCCCAGGACTATGTGGGTAACGTCATCACACTGTGTGTGGAACGGCGCGGCGTGCAGAACAACATGCAGTTTTCCTCGGGGCAGGTCGCAATGACCTATGCCATGCCCATGGCAGAAGTTGTGCTGGATTTCTTCGATCGCCTGAAGTCAGTGAGCCGCGGGTACGCATCGCTCGACTACGCCTTTAAGGAATTCTCTCCCGCCCCCTTGGTGCGCCTCGACATTCTGATTAACAGCGAAAAAGTCGATGCGCTGGCGATGATCGTGCACAAGGATGATGCGCAGAGTCGTGGCCGTGCGCTGGCAGAGAAGATGAAGGAGCTGATTCCGCGGCAAATGTTTGATGTGGCAATTCAGGCGGCTATCGGTGGCCACATCATCGCTCGGCAAACTGTTAAGGCCCTGCGCAAGAACGTTACTGCCAAGTGTTACGGCGGCGATATCACGCGCAAGAAAAAGCTGCTCGAAAAGCAGAAGGCCGGCAAGAAGCGCATGAAGCAGGTGGGCAGTGTGGAGATACCACAGGACGCCTTTCTCGCGGCACTGAAGGTTGAGCGCTAGGTGAACTTCCCGCTGATTTTAACCTGCGCCGTGTTTGTAAGCGGCGCTATCTGGCTGTTCGACCGGATAGTGTGGCGGCCAAGCCGACTTGAGGTGCAATCTGCCTGGCAAAAGCGCAATGCAGGGTTACCGCTTGATTTGGCGGCCAATCCTGAGCTCGCACCGCCGCTGTTGGTGGAGTACGCCGGGTCGTTCTTCCCGGTGTTGTTTGTGGTGTTGTTTTTGCGCAGCTTTCTGGTCGAGCCGTATCAAATACCCTCGGGTTCAATGCGACCGACGCTTGAGGTGGGCGATTTCATCCTCGTCAACAAATACATTTACGGGGTGCGTCTGCCGGTGGTGGGTACCAAAATCATCGACATGGGCGAGCCGGCGCGGGGGGATGTAATGGTGTTTGTCCCCAAACATCGAGATGAGTACTTTATTAAGCGAGTTATTGGTCTGCCTGGTGATAAAATAGCTTATAAAAACAAAGTGTTATATATCAATAATGAAAGACTTTCTTACGAGTTTTCGCGGGCCATCGAGGGCTATAATGCGGCGTCAGGGCGACGCGAAACTATTCGGGAGTACACTGAGCAGATTGGTGGCGTGGCGCATCCGATCTGGCGGTATGAACGGCCAGAGCAAGCCCAGGAATGGCAAGTGCCAGACGGTCACTATTTTATGATGGGTGATAATCGGGGTAATTCCAGAGACAGTCGCGCCTGGGCGCGGGGGGACGCAAATAATGCCCCTGACCCAGGACTTGCGTTTGTGCCTGAAGCCAATATCGTGGGCCGCGCCTTTGCTATCTGGATGCACATGCCCGGTTGGTCGGTGCCCAGTTTTGAACGCAACCAAAAAATTCGCTGAGCGTTAACCTCAGCCAATAGAGTTCAAGTCAAGAAACGGAGCTGCCATGCAATATTCTTCGCAAAATTCTTATCTAAACCAGGTATCCAATCCCACTCTAGAGCGACGCAATTCCCTGCAAAGGTTGCGGCGGCAAGCGGGCCTGAGCTTTTTCGGTTGGCTGATGGTGTTGGCCGTCGCCGGTTTTGCGGTAAGTGTCGGTTTGAAGCTTGTGCCGCACTACCTCGATTACAACACGATTGTCCGTATCGTTGAGGGCGTGAGCCCCGAAGTGTGGCGAGGTTCATCAAAGAAAAAGATGCATGAGACGATCGATAAGGGCCTGAAGGTAAACAACATTCGCACCTTGAAGAGCGCAGATGTGCTGCAGATCGATCGTGCGCAGTCGGTGACCAAGGTGAATGTGGACTATGAGATTCGCGAAAACCTGTTCAGCAATCTCGATGTAGTGCTCGTCTTTAAGAAAGATTATCAGTATTAGTTAGTGGTTGTGGGTGGTGAACAGCCCCACGGTGGCAACGCTGAAACCGAGCGCCTGTGTCGCCTGCTGAATGTCGAATTTCAGGACGTTGGCTTGTTAACCCAGGCATTGCGCCACAAGAGTGCCGGTTCGCGTAACAATGAGCGCCTGGAGTTTTTGGGCGACGCTGTATTGGGCCTGGTGGTTGCGGATGAACTGTACCTTCGTTACCCCGAGAAGCATGAAGATGGTTTGTCGTTGATGCGTGCAGCATTGGTCAGACGAGACTCCCTGGCGGCTATTGCGCGAGAACTCGACCTGGGTCGGGCCATCGAGCTAGGCCCCGGAGAGCTGCGTAGCGGTGGCCATAATCGAAATTCCATTCTCGCAGATGCCTTTGAAGCTGTTGTCGGGGCGGTATTTCTTGACGCTGGTTTTCCGGCAGCTGAAGCGTTGGTGCAGAGATTGTTTAGTGATCGGCTCGACAGCGTAGTCGTTAGCAAAGACGCCAAGACGCGCTTGCAAGAGCTGCTGCAGGCCCGGGGTGCACCCCTGCCTCAGTACAGCGTGGCGAATATCTCCGGCGCCGATCATGCGCGTTCGTTTGAGGTGCTGTGTCAGGTAAGTTCTGCTGCTGGCAATGGCGCTGCTGGGGGCGAAACCAAGAGCGCGACCGGTGTGGCGTCATCAAGGCGCGCAGCGGAGCAGCAGGCGGCAGACAATATGCTCGAATTGCTCGGGCAGGATTCATGAGCCACGAAGACGTGTCGGCAAACAAAGTACCGGCCAGTCAAGAAGGTACACGCTGCGGCTATGTAGCGATTCTTGGGCGACCTAATGTGGGTAAATCCACACTCATGAATCACTTGCTGGGCCAGAAAATTGCGATTACTTCCCGCAAACCGCAGACCACCCGACACAACCTCCTCGGTGTTGACACTGAGGGTTTGCATCAGGCCATCTATGTTGATACTCCGGGTATCCACGCAACCGCTGGCGGTCGGGCCATAAACCGCTACATGGTGCGGACGGCCACGTCCGTGCTCAGCGATGTTGATCTGGCGCTGTTTTTATTCGAAGCCAATCGCTGGACGGCAGAAGACGAACTGGTGCTAGAGCACCTGCAGCAGGCGAACTGCCCGGTTGTCGCGGTTATCAACAAAACGGATTTGCTCGACAAGCGAGAAATGGTCTTGCCAGTGATGGCGCAAACCGCGCAGCGGTATACCTTCAGCGACATCATTCCCTGCGCTGCGCTGAAGAAAACCGGCCTGGAAGAACTACGAACACTTATTTTCAGCCATCTGCCGCTGGGCATGCATATGTTCGCCGAGGATCAGGTAACCGATCGCAGCGAACGGTTCCTGGTTGCTGAAATCGTGCGCGAAAAGCTCATGCGTCGACTTGGTGATGAGTTGCCGCATCGTTCTACGGTGGCCATCGAGCGCTATGTTGAGGGCGACAAGGTGCTCGATATTCATGCCATTGTTTATGTTGAGCGAGCGGGCCAAAAGCAAATCATGATCGGTAAGGGCGGGGAGCGAATGAAAGGTATAGGTTCGGACGCTCGAGAAGATATTGAGACGTTATTGCAGCGCAAGGTGATGCTGCGGTTATGGGTGAAAGTGCGGGCTAACTGGACTGATGATGAACGCGGTCTCTCGCACCTGGGCTATGAATAGACGGTCCAAGCAAAAAGAGAGTCGCTGCGAGAGTCGCCGTAAATGAAGGTTAACCAGGTTCAGGCGTACGTATTGCATACGCGTCCCTATAGAGAAACGAGCCTGCTGGTTGATTTGTTTACGCTGCCGCACGGTCGTGTATCACTGGTCGCCAACGGCGTTCGAAGGCGCAAGAACAGTCCGCCGCCGCGACAGTTTGTCGCTTGCCTGGTGTCCTGGGTTGGGCGCGGTCCCTTGTATACGCTAACCGACTGCGAGTTGGCGGCTGATATCGGACTCACGGGCGATCGCCTTGCCTGTGGTTTTTACGTTAATGAATTGCTCATGCGCATGACCCAACCGCTTGATGTGCATGCCTATCTCTTTGAAACCTATGCTCAGACGCTCGTCTCCCTTGGCGGCAACGCCTCGATGAGCATTGCCCTGCGGAAGTTTGAGGCGGCATTGCTGCAAGAATGCGGCTACCTGCCAGACCTCACAAGCGATGGCGAAACGGGTGAGCCGCTGGATCCCAAGCGTTTCTATGAGCTGCGCCCGGAGAGGGGTCTGGTGCTCGTGCGAGACGAACCGCTCGGTCGCGAGCATGATCGGATATGGTCCGGGGCGACGCTTACTGCAATTTACACCGGCGATTTTCGTGATCGTGCGGTGCGAGAAGCCGCGCGCCGGATATTCCAGGCGGCCCTGCGTCCGCATTTGGGTGACCGTCCACTGGCCAGTCGAGAGCTGTTACATCCGGCGAATTCGACGGGAGCGTTGCGGTCATGATTGCAGGACACGGCATAGACCTGGTCAGCGTGGCTCGAATTGAAAAGGTGCTCGATCGTCATCCTGAGCGCTTCGCTCGAAAAATTCTCAGTGCTCCTGAATTTCGGGATTACGTGCAGCGCGGCTCGCGGGTTAATGATCTGGCGAAGTACTTTGCCGCCAAGGAAGCAGCCGCCAAAGCCCTGGGCACGGGGATGGGGGCAGGCGTGTATTGGCCGCAGTTACGCTTAAGTCGAAAACCAGTTTCTGGGGCGCCGAAGTTGTCTGTGCACGGAGCAGCGGCTGTGCGGCTTGCAAAGATTGGTGGCGGCGAGTTGTTCCTATCTCTGGCCGACGAAGGCGATGTTGTTGTCGCCAGTGTTGTGATTGGGGCAAGTACAACTAATGGCTCGTAGGCGTTTCCCACCCACAATGGAGTTGTCGATTGAGACGCTCGACGCACAAGGCGTTGGTCTTGCGCAGTTTGGAGAGAAGCGGGCGCGGGTAAAAGGCGGACTCCCCGGTGAGCAGCTCATCGCGAGGACGGTTGGTAAGCGCAAGGGCGCGGCGCTGACGGTGGCCGAAGCAGTTACCGCCAACGCCTCTCCCCAGCGGGTTGCCGTACCTTGTGAGTTTTTCCCCCGTTGTGGCGGCTGTGCGTTGCAACATATTAGCTATGCAGCCCAGCTCGAACATAAACAAGCCGGGTTGTTGGCAGAACTGCTCGCAAATCAGGTGCCCTACACAAAATTACGCCCCGCAGTGGCAAGCCCGGAGTTCGGTTATCGACGCAAGGCCCGGCTTGGGGTTCGGCGCCTGCACGAAATGCAGCTCGTGGGGTTTCGTGAAGCCTTTGGCGGTCGCATCGTCAAAATGGACGGTTGTATGGCGTTGGCACCGCCATTTGATGCTCTACTGGTTCCGCTGGCCGAATTGATCAGTCAACTCTCTATACCTGCGGCGGTACCCCAAATAGAAACTGCCGTGGGTGATACAGAGCAAGCTCTGGTGCTACGCCATCTGGAACCACTAACAGCCAGCGACGCTCGCTTGCTCGGCGAATTTGAGCGCACACATGGTATCTGGATCTATACCCAGGCCGAGGGCTACGACTCAGTGCAGTCACTGAGCTGTGACGCGCCCCTGCTGGGTTACTCGCTTGCGGAGTTTGATGTGCATCTGGAGTTTGCAGTTACCGATTTTGTGCAGGTTAATGCCCACATCAACAACGCGCTGGTGGGGGCTGTTTGTGCGGCGCTTGCGCCCACTCCAGATAAGCGTATTGGCGATCTGTTTTGTGGCATTGGTAATTTCTCACTGCCCCTGGCGCGCTCTGGAGCACAGGTTCGTGGCTGGGAAGCTGCTGCAAGCGCGATAGAACGGGCCACGGATAATGCCCAGCGCAACGCGCTTGGGGCTAATACTTTCTTTGCGGTCGCTGACCTGTACCACCTGCCAGGTGATAAAAAGCAGCTCTTACCTATTGCCGATGTGACCAACCTCGATGCTCTGGTACTCGACCCACCGCGGAGTGGTGCCGGCCCAGCTCTTGCTGGCTGGCTTGCTCCTGGCGTTCGCGAGGTGGCCTACGTGTCGTGCAACCCAAGCACCTTTGCCAGTGATGCGAAGGTGTTGCTTGCGCATGGCTTTGCGCTCGATGAAGTCGGCATTTACGATATGTTTCCGCACACGGCGCATGTCGAAACTCTTGGGATCTTCCGCCGCCATGGTTAGGGTGCGTGATGCACTGCCGCGGACCGCAGAAGGCGCAGTAGACGCCGCTGCCTGGCACGCTCTGGTTAGTGCCGAGTATCCAGAGCTTGACCCGGTTGTGCTCGAGCTGGCGCTCACACTGTTAGCGAGTCTTGAAGACAGCGATCTGCTTGAGGCAGGTATTGATCTTGCGCAGTTGTTGCTTGAACTGCGACTTGATATTGATGCGCTGGTGGTGGGGTTGCTCTACCGAGCCTGGCGTGCAGGAGCGCTCACGCGGAAAAACGCGAGCGGACTGCTGAGTGCAGAACGGTTGGAGCTTATTGCGGCACTCGATCGCATGGGTGATGCCAGTCGCATGTCGTTACGTGATGATCCCATGCAGCTCAGCAATTCTGTAGATCAGGTGCAAAATGTCAGGCTGCTCCTCGAATCGTTAATTGACGATGCCCGCGTCGCCCTGATTAAGCTGGCCGAGCGGGTGGTGGTATTGCGCTTTGCCAAAAACGCCAGTGTGACGCGCAAAGAACGCCTGGGTCGCGAAAGTTTGTCCCTGTTTGCGCCACTCGCTGCGCGCCTTGGTCTGTGGCGATTGAAGTGGGCTATCGAAGATCTCGGATTCCGCTATTTGGAGCCGGCAATATATAAGGACGTCGCGCGCCAGCTTGATGGCCGCAGGGATGATCGCGAAGGCCGGGTGGCCGCCTTAGTGGAGCAAACCCAAAATTTGCTCGCGCGCGCAGGGCTTGGTGCGCAAGTGACCGGGCGGGCGAAACACATCTACAGCCTTTGGCGCAAGATGCAGCAAAAAGACCTAGAGCTTAGCGAAGTCTATGACGCCCGCGCCTTGCGCATCATCGTCCGTACCCCTGCGGATTGTTACCGCGCGCTTGGGGTTATTCATGCGACATGGCATCACCTGCCGGAAGAATTTGATGACTACATTGCAAACCCCAAGGACAACGGTTATCAGTCAATACACACCGCGGTTGTGGGACCCGAAGGGCAGATCCTGGAAGTGCAGATCAGAACTGAAGTGATGCACGACGAGGCCGAGTTCGGCGTCTGTGCGCATTGGACGTATAAGGACTCGACGGGGCTGTCCAGCCGCGAAATGCCCACCGAACGGATCGTTTGGTTGCGCCAGCTACTGGAGTGGCACGATGCGGGTGAGGGGCAGTTTGAAACCCTCCTCGCCAGAGGCTTTGATGACGTGCGTATTTACGTGTCGACGCCACAGGGGCATGTGCTCGATCTGCCGCGCAACGCAACAGCCATCGATTTTGCCTACCGGGTACACACTGAAATTGGTCACCAAACCCGCGGAGCCATCGTTGATGGTGAACCTTATCCGTTGTCTGCGCCGCTGAAGACCGGGCAACGGGTAGAGATAGTGACCACCAATCATTCTGAGCCCGAGCGTGACTGGCTGGAGCCCGCGTTGGGCTTTGTGCGCACGGCGCGGGCGCGGGCGAAAATACTGAACTGGTTTCGGCGTCAAAACCGAGCGTACAGCGTCGCATTAGGCGAACGTATGTGGCGCATGGGCGAAGACCGATTGGCGATGACGCTGGATGCTTATGCGGTGGCGGATGCCCTGGCATTGCCAGACCGGGAGGCGCTGTATTTGGCGATTGGCCGCGGCGAGCTGGGCGTGGCAGATGTGCTGTTGCGGGTGCCAACACCCTATCGGGCCACGGGACTAACGCTGCCTGCCGCCCGGGGTGAAGG
>CAZSYU010000013.1:30086-69278 GCA_964611345.1 uncultured Pseudomonadales bacterium | reverse complement strand
CTCTTCAATTCTCTCAGCTGCCTGCCTCTCAGCTGCCTGCCTCTCAGCTGCCTGCCTCTCAGCTGCCTGCTCTTGGGCATGGGCGCCCAGGGCACTCGAGCACAGCAGACCCACAAAGACCACCACACTATGGACTTGGCTGGGAAAGAAACGGAGAAAGTAATTTATTTGGGGCATATCAGGACTACAACTGCACAGGACAATCACGGCGATGCAATGTAGCGAAATTAGACGGCTAACGATACCGGAAGCGGGAGCAGGCGGGGGCTCGGCTACTCCCACCCACCGAACTGGCTCATATCAAAGCCCTGTTCGGAAACATCCGCCTGCCGCGCACGAATTCCCGGCAACCGTTCGACAAACCGGCGCACTGAATTCTTGTCCAACTTGAGTCGGAACTGCAGGAACGGCCCATGCCGGGTGTAGTCCGCCGCCACAAAGTCATCATCAACGAAACCGGTGAAGTTATAGCCCACGCGCACCCACATATCACGGCGCAAACTACGGCTCACGGAGAGTCCGGCACTAAAGCTCGCAACGTCACTGGACTCCGCGTAGGTGACGCTGCCTTGCGTACCAACCGTCCAGCGCTGGTTAAGGTCGTAGCGCGCTGCCAGACCGACAAGGCCGGTGTAACCCCCAAAGTGTTCGTCGCCCACGCGGTCGCGAACGTACTTGGCACCCAGGTTAAACGACATCTCGAACCCGCGTCGCGCCTCTTCGCTCGCGCCGATCGGCACACCATAGCGCTTGTATGGGTCACGCTTGTAGTTAATATTCAGGTTGTTGACAACTTTTTGTGTACGCGTATCAAAGTTGAGATCCAGCACATCTTCACGTCGCAAGTCGAGTCGGTTAAGGAGCGTAAATCGCGAGCCAACCGGTCGCCATGCCGCACCAAAGCGCAGGTCGGTTGTGCGACGATCGATACCTGAACTCAATTCCTCATCAAGGATAGAACCCGAGATCGAAAAGATGTTGCCATCACGTAATTGATGACTAATGCCCACCAGCAGATTACCCCGGTCGCTCAGATCACCTTGATGGAACTCCACTCGAGCACTGGCGTCCCACTGCGCACGCCGAAAACCAACGCCCGCGAAGGCAGCGGTGAAGTCTTCGTTCAGCTGTAGCCCACCAAGATTGGTGTTTAGCGCGCTGTCGCGATTGTTAAACGAGCCACTTGCAGCGGGCAACCCAGGGGCAAAGGTCAAGCCATCGGGGTCGTCAGCCAAACCGCTCTCGCGCAGTGTATTCACCCGATCAACACCCACATCCAGCAACCAGTCATCGCTGATTCGAAACTGTTGCAAAACGCCGCTCGTCGAGAACAACCGCTGCGCATTTTCGGTGATCAATCGATCTACCCGCGTGTGCACATTTGCACCCAGCCAGGGCTGGGCACGAATACCGGCGCGGGTATCCTGGGTATCTCGATCGCTACCGAATGTGAGCTCTTGTTCAGCAAACAACGTGATGCCGCGGGGCAGCCGATAATCGATACCGCCAATAACCCGACTTGGGAAATCACCGGCATCACTGCCACCGCCGAGTCCGATCTCTGCGTTACCACGCAGTTGCACGCGAGAGTCAAACAGAGGCTGGGTTACAGCCGCCAATAACTGATTGGAGTTACGTTCGAAACCCTGCGCCGCCACTTCGTCAACCTTGCGCGCGCCTAACAACAGCTCCGTAGTGTTCAATCGATAACGCGCTTCTACGCCATACAGGTCGCGCTCGCCGCCAGTGCCCAGGTCTTCTTGCCGCGAGACTTCTGCCCGCACCGTTAAATCATTTCGAATCCGCAACTCACCATCGACACCGAAGCGTCGCAGACCTGAAGTTAACGCTGATTGCTGACCTAACCCAAAGTTCGCGTCTTGTTGTCGGTAAAAAACTCGTCCCGCCACACGCTCTGACTCGTGCATTAGCTGTGCCCGGTAAGCCTCGCCTTTGCCCAACAATTCGGAGTCGGTTGTAACGGCCTCAACTTCCAGACGGTTACGTTCGTTCAGCTCCCATTGTGCATCCAGCCCCAGCAGGCTGCCGCCTATTCCCGGCGTAGAATCATCAACGTAACTCACGCCAATTTCGTTGTTCGCAAGACCGGGCGCATACGCCACTCGAGTGCCAGCAACGATCTCGTCCTGCCGGCCATCTATCTCATACTCGACTTCGATAAACTGTGGATTAAACTCCTGGTCCTGACTCTCAATCGGACGCCTGAATATCAGGGTACCGGCGTTGTAGTCGATGCTGTAATCGACGAAGCGCGTGAGGTTTATCGTGTTGAGTACCTGATCGATCGCAAACCGATCGCGTACTACGATGCGCACTCGCTCCGCGTTGCGCACCAAACCGCCACGACTCAAACGATAGACCCCAGAGGTGCCATCACCGGCAATCGTATCCAGCAAAAAGCCCTGATCAGTGTTGGCACCAAAGGCGCTCGCCTTCCAGTTCCCCTGATAGTAGTCGGCCTTGATGCCGTTCAAGCGTCGCGAGTAGCGGGTCAGCTCGCCCCTGCTCATCTCTGTATCAAAATCGCCCAATAACAGCGCAGCTACATCGCGTTCGAGCTTTACGTAGAGCTGACGAGAGGTGTCATTGTCAAAAGCCTGTTCGGCACCGTCACCGTACAGTGTGTAGAACCGATTTGGATCAATCTGCTGCCGGAAAGTCAGGTCATCAGAACGATCGCTGTCGTAGCCAAGCGTCAGCAGCCATTCGCCACGAATTTGTCCCTTCGCATAAAAAGAAATACGGCCGTCGGTCACCACATCATCTGGCACATCGCCATCAATCGGTTGGGTATGAGGTGCCAGCGTTTCGTAGCCGACCGTACCTTCCGCTAAACCAACCAGCACCCATTCACGGGCCACAGGCTTGAGTCTGGCTCGAATGTTGCGTTGTCGATTGCGGTCAAACGCGAAGAACATCTGCACTTCGCCAGCAATGGTAGTGGGTTCCAGTGAAATATAGGCAACGCCATCGTTCCGCACAATGTAGCGCTGCAAACCTTGTCGCGAACTCTCCGACAGCTGCGCCAGCGCCTTATTTTCTTCCAACGCGCGATAGGGCGCTGACAGATTGTATTCGCCGGTCATACCCGGACGCGCCGGACGACCCTCGCGGTCAAAGAGGCGCACAGCGAGTATTGGAGGCGTAATGCCATCTGCAATGAGGTTAGAAGAGGCAACAGAGAGTTCGGCGCGAACTGGAACCCCAGACAACCACACCACCCTGGTAATCGGCTCAACAGCAATTTCGTCCGCAGTTTCAAACTGAGCAGACAAAACGTTGCGGCCATCATCAACCACTACGTTTTTCCACAAAGTAACCGCGTTACCGTTTCCGCGGTGCACCGTAACGCTGTCAAATGTGAGTGGATCAACCAGATCGCCGTTTACCAGCAGATTCGGACGCCAACCAATGCGGTGCTTCACGGCAACCGAAATGGCTGGGTTGGCTGGGTTTGAGTTGGCCAGCGGCCAGACAAACTCTGGGGCGTCATTCTGATTCGCCAACCAGTCGGCATCAAACTCCGGCCGCGGATCGGGCACAACGTCAGGCAGAAAATCAGGGACCGGACTGTGCACAGTCCGTTCTGCCGCTAAATGCACCACAGCCACATCGCTCGCTGTAATAACCGCACCACTACCAGGCTCCTGCACACGCATCACTACTACGGATTCCTCATCCTTGATAGTTGCGTTTTGGGGCTCCTTCGATACGCTGCTTTGCGATGGCAATCCAGCTGCCTTACGCCGTGCCGCTCGCTCTTCTGTCGTGAGCACCTCTTCTGATTCCTGCCATACAATTCCACGTTCGTCGCTCTCGGTAGAGCTACTCAACGCGGTAACATTCAACGAACTGGGCGCTGCGGTATTTACACTCGCCGTTACCTGGGGCAATCGGTGCGAGTAATCGTTCATTCGAAAGCGTGCGGACGCACGAGTACTGTAGCGTTGATCGGGTCCGGCTACGCGCGCGCTGAAAGTAACCTGATCTGAGAATTTGCCATCTGGCAAATCGAGATCAAAGAACACAAGACCATCTTTGTCTGGTCCATGAGATTCTACTGGCCTGCCGCCAAAAGTAGCGCCGCCACGATTGTATTCAAGCCCGGGAGGGAATATGACTTCCAGTCTAAACCCGGTTAGTGGCTGCGGTGCATCACCCTGCAACAAATACCTGAACTGCATTTCACCAGCTTTGTAACGCGCCAGCAGCCTGCCTTGCATTGGACCACGCGCAACATCCGGCGCATGCACGCGGAAGTCCGCTCGCCATAAGGATCCACCTTGCAACTCTACAAACTGCGATGTCGCTGATTCACCAAAGCGATTATTACTTTCACAGGCCAGCGGTTCGAGATCGCGGGGCAGCGTGGACACTTCCATCTGGACAACGTGAGCACCAGGCTGCAAACCTTCAACATGATAGCGCCCTTGCTCATCGGTGAGCACAAAGGTGCCATCTTCAAGCAAGATACGTACTCCTGCCACCGGCGCTCCAGGTTCGTTACACGGACCTACCAATACCTCACCAATGATCGTTCCGTTATTGCGGAGTAAATCGTCCTGCACAAACACAATCGCCTGAGCACGGTTACTTGATGCAACGCCTTGTCCGGAGACCCACGCGTTGTTTACCGCTCGCCCTTCCTCAGTACCTGGCGTGACTTCTACAACGTAGCTAACGTTAAGCACGCCAAGCGCGGCGATGTCAGGTAGCGCGATCTCAAGTGAACGTCCTGTCGCGTCGAAGCGCACCGGAGAAACACTCGGAGCGACACCATCGAATCGTAGAGAGTCTGCAACCAATCGAAAGCCTGGCGGCAATTGGTCGTTCAACACCAGTTCCGTGAGAGTACCGCTAGCGGGGTTACTAATGTTGAGTCGATAAGCGACTACGTCGCCCACTGCCACAGTATCTCGACTTGCTATTTTTTCCACAAACACCTGCGCATCAAGCACATCAAGTGGTACGACGCCGCCGACAGAACGGGCAGTCGCAATGCTAAACACTTCACCTCGCTCATAAGGGCCAGTGAAGAACAGCGCCAGCTCGTCATCTGAAGCTTCGGAAGGAAATCCCAGTCCTGTTGGCGGTTCAATCTGCAATTGATAGGTGCCAGGAGCAACCCGCGGGAACGAGAACTGTCCCGTTGCAAATGCAGTAACGTTGCCGGCCGCATCGGTAACACTACCGCCGCTGGTAACTGTGGCCGGAAAACCAGTAACTCCATCGGTCGCAAACACCGTGGCAGGTAATCCAGTGGCTGTGTCTATCAGCTTGATCAGCGCACCATCAACTGGCGAACCATCCACCGAGTTGAACACCACCCCGGAGAAATCCAGAGATCCAATAAGCGTCAAAGAATCGTCAGGATCGTCGGGGTCAACGTAGCCGAACTGTATCTCAGCACCACTAGCGCTTGCGATCGCACAATCACCAGACACAGGTGGCCCATCAGTGCTTGTGATGTAGCCAACAAATACACCACTCGCAACCTCTGTCTCTGTTAGCAAGATGGTTTCAGTATCGGAACCGTTCGCACCGGTTAAAGTCACTTGAACGCTGTCGCGAAAACCAGGGTCGATGTCCTGATCTGCATCAGCGATTTCTACAAATAGCGCCTCTCCCGCACTAAACAGCGAGTTTTGCGTCAGATCTAAATCTACCGTAGGCAGCGGATTACCCGAGCCATCGAGCGCAACACCGGCCGGTATCTGGGCACCATTGACAACGCAAGCCCCGACAGGTTGGGCAACTACCAAGTCACCAGGTTGACCAGGCGTGCCACGGTGCAAGCGCCCAGTAGCGGGCGATGGCGGCAATAACTCAAGATCGAGAGGTACGTCCGCAACAAATACGCCTTCGGTTCGCACGCTCAGATCAGCACCACGCGAACCCGCGTCAAGACTGAAGGGAGCTCCAGGCAGCAATTGTAGAGCAGCATCGCCGACTGCTGAAGGAAAAACATAGCGGCCGGGCGGCGTGATCTCGTAACGGTAACTGCCAGGCGCTACTACCGGAAAGCGAAACTCTCCCGAGCCAAAAGAGTAAAGCGTGCCAGACGTATCAGTAACAGCCTGCCCACTCACAATGGTCGATGGGAAACTACTAACACCGTCGTCACCGAACACGATTGCGGGAGCACCGGTACTGGCGTCTATCAATGTGATGCCTGCACCATTTACGAGAACACCGCTGGCCGCATCAAAAACTCGCGACCGCGGGTTAACCACCGCCGCAGTGGTGGCGGAAACGGCGCCATCAAGAACACTGGTGTAAGTCGCCACAAGGCGCTCATTCTCAGCAACAAACAGTTCGCAGTTGCCTGGTAACGAGGCAGTGGCAACCGTTTGCACGTAGCCAAAGAATTCACCCGTGTCGATACCGGTTTCAGCTATGGCGATGGTCTCTTGATCGCCACTACTACCGTCAAGTTGTACGAAGAGCGTGTCAACGGCTGTGGGATCGGTGTTCGCGCGTCCATCCAAAACCCGGAAGAACGCCGTGCTTCCGGCGCGATAGACTTCCGTGCCGCTAACACTAGTGTTCAGTGGAAAATTCAGAACGCTGCCATCCGCCTGCAGCGTGGAGGGAGTCGCCGCGAAGTTGCCCGCGGTCGAACCCGTGTCGCTGCACGAGGCCAACGGCACAACCTGGGGTGAGCCACTGACAAGATCCAGCGTGAAGAAATCAATAGTCGCAGCGCCGCCAACAGGTGTCGTCGGGCCAATCTGCAAGGTAAAAGGTGTCGTAATGGTAAGCCCACCACTATCGGTTGCGGTGATCAGCAACACAATCGGCGGTCCGGGGGGCACCTGTTGACCAGGTGCGAGTCGCAACTCGTTATCGACCACAATAAAACGGTTGTCGTCGACGCTATAACTGTGAGCGTCACCCATATCGGGATCGGTAACGCTAAGCAGCCCAATGGTCGCGCCGGGGGTTGCCGGCGGAACTGTGCTGCCCACAAGATCAATACTGTCAGGCGCCTCGTTGACATCGACAATGAGCACCGTAATCGGAATAACCACACTCTCACCGGCGTCATCCGTAACCGTTACATCGAGATCAACCGGGGCATCTGACTCAAAATCAAACGCAGTTCCAGAGGCAAGTTGCAGGCTGTCACCAACAATTACAAAGCGTGGATCGGTCACTGCAAATGTGTGGTTATCAGTAGTATCGGGGTCGAGCGCTGTGAGCGTTCCAACCACGATTCCGTCGCCATTTTCAGGCACCTGATATTCCACAAGCGTAAGTCCCGTGGGAGGGCTGTTGCCCGCACCGGGATCGGTCACAATCGTCGCACTTGCGCTCGATTGCACCAGGACTCCACCGCTCGAATAGCTGGCAGTCGCCGTATTCGTAATCGGTGTATTGGGGTCTATTGCCTGGGCCGCAGGTGTTAACCACAGAAGACAAAAAACCGCCAGAACGCGGACGCAAGCGCGCACGAAAGTGGGCAAGCCACTGCCACGGCAGGAGGTTTTCACCTCCACCACAGCAGCGACCGCCCGTTCCATGCGGTACTTCTCGTCCGTCAACACTACTAGTTACGCACTAGGCGTCATTAATAGTAACGAAGTAGACAACGAAGGCTGTTTCCTGACCATCACAAGAGCCCAGGGTTGCAGCTGCGACATCTACTTCCAACGGATCAGCTCCGAAGGGCTGCGAGGTCACAGTGCCATCACAATCCACAACGGTCACTTCATCGTCGTTGACCGACCCCGGGAACGTCAGTGTAACGTTATCCACATCCGGGCCAGGATCGACATCGAGTGTGAAGCTGGTAGGTAAATTCAATACTTCAGAAGAAGTATTACCCGCCAATACGCTCGCCTGAGGAACGTTATCCCGCAAGAACGAGAGTGCTGTGGCGGGACCGCCGACAAGCGCCATGTTCTTGGCTGCAATAACGTACATCACAACCGCACCGGGAATGGATTTCGGAAAATCGCCCGAAACCGCACCGGTAGCATCGAAATGCTGCACGGCTGAAACAGGATCCCAGATAATCTGCGAAACTTTTTCGAGCAACACGCCAGCCGCAATGATCACGTAAGAGCTCGTGTCCGAGTCTTGACCGTTGCTGGCTACGTCTACCGTAGTACCACCTATCGAGGAAGAAAAGTCGAACGTAAGATCTTCTGCAGAGAACGGTCCAACATCTGCAAACACAATCTGCACAGTAGCAGGATCGTCAACGATATCGGTGGCTCCAGTGAATCCTGGCGCATCGTTACCGTTGTCATCACCGGTTACCGCAATCTGTGCACCCGTATAGTGAGTAGCAACCAGCGAGTAAGTGGCGATTTCTTCGGACGCAGCATTCGCAGGAACATCAGCAACCACCAAAATGGTCACAATCGCATCTTCTGCGAGCTGAGATCCGGCACCAGCAGCAAGACCAGCATCCAGGTCATACACGCCAGACGTAACCGGCAGAACCGTATCAACTCCATCGTCGTATAAGCCGTTGGCGTTTTCATCGATCGCAACCAGTAACGCATCTTCGTTAAAAGACGTGAACAGAGGCCCTGTAGGCGGACCTGCGAATCCAGTGACACCGGTACCGTCTTGATCGACGACGCCGAGCAGCACTGAGGTTTCAGAGTTACCGGTGTTTTCCACCGTAAAGTTAAGAGCTGGAACACCACCACCGGTGAATTCCTGCCCGGGCGAGATACCAACATAGTTGGTGTCCGTCGCCGTGACATCGAGAGCCAACTTTTGGTCAACCACAAAGGTTGCATCCGCGGTCTCGGTTATCGCTGCGCCACCACCTACGGTGAACTCAAGCGATACGCTGTTGACGACGGTCGTGCCGGCGTCAGTACCTGCGGCATACGCGGGGGCAACCCCCACCAGCGCACAGGCGGCGATCAGGCTAGACCCGATCTTTCTGAAGTACTGCATGGTTTATCCTTCCGTTACTTCACTGCTAAACGCAGAAACGACCCGAGTTGGGTCGCATCTACATAAATGGTCCAGCCGTCATGGCCGAACCTCGACATCTAACAAGTTGGGCTTACTTGAGCCTTACGTTGAAAGACACCGTTCCCGTTGCACCAGGCGCAAGGCTTGGGGCATAGACCCAGCGAATGGTCGTGTAGTCACTTGCATTTGCTGGGGCTTCGGAACCGTTTTCCTCAATTCGCAACGATGTAGGCTTACCAAATTGCGCACCGGCATCGATGGAATAGAGAATGTCTGCGGCTTCACCAATGGCAGTACCTTCGAGGTACTCGGTGTTGCCAGGAATGGGATTAGTAATAACGACGGAACCCGCATCGACGCTTTCAACGCCGGTATTGGTAAAACGTACCGAGTAACGGAGCTCGTCACCGGGTACAACCTGATTAGGTTCAACAAGACGGCGCTGGACGCGACCTTCTTCGTCGACATAGCGATCAACCTTGTGCACTTCATTAACCAGCTCAACTCGAGCCATGGCTTGCGGTGCCGCAAGGGCCGCCGTTACAACAAAAGTGCCAACGAGCAAACTCGAAAACCTCGAGATCGCGTTGATCAGTGTGGGAAAGCCTTTACTTGCAGGCATGAGAAATCCTCCATTCGTGTGGTTGTTGATTGACACAAGGGTTTTGTGACAACTATTGGACAATGGCCTGATACTCGATGGTCAGACTCAAGGGACCGGTGACATCGCCAAAGGTAACTTCGACGGTTTCACCATTAATGCCGGTGTTGTCCACACCGGCAGGAACAAGGTCGTCATCGGCATCTTCGCCCGCGGGCAAGCCAACAACAGAGAGAGAGTTAGGGGCGTATTGCAGTTCGTCGGGTATCGGATCGGTAATCACCAACTCCTGGGCGGCGCCTCCGCCCACAATGTCCACTGCTACGCGATAACTAACGACGCTTCCAGACACAACGGTACTGCCGCCGGTTGGGTCGGCGACCGCAAACGCGGTTTTGGTAATAGCGAGGCCAACGTCATTAACCAGAAAATCATGCTGGTCTGTGTAGAGCGGCGTGGCGGGATCGTAGCTAACTCCTACCATCGCAGCGACATTGACGCTACTCGCCGTGCTAGCGACATTGACAGTACCTGCGCTACTGCCCGTGCCCGCCGCATCACCGAGACCCGCAAAACTGGTGCCTACTGCAGGAAAAGCGGCCTGCAGCGGATCATCCGTGCCAGCCCCCGCAATAATCGTTGCGGCGATAGCACGCACCGACAACAGGGCGACATCGTCAATGGCTAGGCCAGAGGGAATATCAGCAGCGACATAGATGGTGAGCTGTTCATCCGCAGTAAGCAGGGGGTCGTTGGTGCCGGCGACATAAATGTCATCCCCACCTGGGCCCGTTTGCAAGCCAGACTGGCCGTTGGTTTCCAGAAATAGCTGGTTAAACGTGGCGTCAAAGTCATCAGCAGCCAGGGCGGTGTCGACGGTCAAGCGGAACGCCTCGGTGCCGTTACCAAGGTTAGTCAGGGTGTATTGCTGGAGCGCAGCAACCTGCCCGGCAAGCACGCCGATAGAGCTTGCGTCGCTGCTTGTGAGCGACACATCAAGCAGCTCATCCACAAAGAAGGTGGCACTCGCAGTTGCCTGCCTTGTCACTCCGGACTGGTCGTATTCGATGGTGACCGAATTGGGCACCTGGACACCGGCGCCGGTGCCAATCGCATGTGCCTGCGTGCTCCCAAGCAAGGCTGCGCCGAGCAGCCCAACTCGCAGAAAAGCATGCATGACACGCGCGAGCAGACAACTGGCGGGCGCACTTGGGCTGTTGCCCGCGCCACTTGGCCGCGCAGCAATGCATCTCTGGCCATATTGCCAGCCGTGACCTGATCCTTGCGGACCGAGTGCTTGAGTAAAATCGCGACTGCGGGCAGGTAGCCATTCTGGTCTACCGCGGCGCCCGTCACGATGACATGCGAGTCGTTTCACGAAATCCCTGATCGTCGGTGCGAGCACCTGTTATGAACGGGATTTACTCTAGATAAGCTCTAAAATGACTGTCGTGATTGGCCGCACAGAGTTAAAGGGAAGCTGCAAATAGCGGCGCAGTGCGCCGAAATTCAGGCCAATTAAGTCAATTTATATGCGTTTATAGTCGGGCAGTTTGATTGTTCGACAAAAATTCGCCCAACCGCCACGGGGCAGCGCTACTCGACCATTCTCAGTGTTGTACTCTCGGTCTCGGGGTCAAACCAGAGCTCGGCGCTGCCGTCACTCAAGGCCCGTAATACAGCTGCACGCTTCGATTCGAGACTGTGTTCCGCGCGTCCTTCTGCAAAATCGCCATAATCAGTGCCTTCGCGCAGTACATAATCATCGAGCACGCCTGCCAGCGCTGTTTCGGACAGTTGTTGGTAAGGAATCTTCAACAGGTGTGAAACGCTCCGCAGCTATTGGGTATCTGCTTGTCTAGTATATTGAATTGTAAGGCAAACGGTGCCTTACTCGAAACTCATGGAGGCTCTGCTCTGGGCAGGTCTCCGTTCCAACAGGATTGGGAACTCATGTCAGAACAAGATCACATACTGGTAGTCGAAGACGAGCCGATCACTCGAGAGCAGCTTGTTGCCTACTTCGAAGAAGAAGGCTTCAAGGTAACATCGACCGGATCGGGCGACGACGTTCTGCCCCTGGTACAAAATTCCGACATCATCCTGGTGCTGCTTGATATCAAGTTACCTGGCAAAGATGGCCTGACGCTGACCCGCGAAATCCGCGTTCAGTCCGATCTGGGCATTATCCTTGTGACCTCAAAGCAGGAACAGATCGACCGTATTCTGGGACTCGAGTCTGGCGCTGACGACTACGTTACAAAGCCATTCGATCCGCGCGAGCTGCTCAGCCGCTCCCGCAATCTGATTCGTCGCGTGCAACTGCAGCAGAAGCAACGCAAAAAGAATCATCTGCGAACCTTCGATGGCTGGACACTGGATTTGAACAAGCGCGAGCTCACATCTCCAGACGCAGAAAAGCAGACACTGTCTGCGGGTGAATACCAGCTCCTGCTGGCCTTTATGGAGCAGGCGGGCGAAGTAATGAACCGCGACCAGTTGATGAACCGGATCCGTAACCGCGAGTGGTTTCCCGACGATCGCTATATCGATGTTTTGGTCGGTCAACTCCGCAAGAAGCTTGGTGAGAAAGCTGCAAACGCCAAGATCATCTCGACCATTCACGGTACCGGCTATCTGTTTACACCCGAAGTAGCTTAAACTCACTCGCCAGCCCCACTTACGCCTCACGGGCGGACTTGAGTTATGGCGAGTTTGGAGCCCAATCTAATTTACGAGAGCGCATCAACACTGGTGCGCCGCGCCCAACACGATGGCGCCTCGGTCATAAGCAAGTCGCTGAAGTCTCACGCGGCTACCCCCACTGCTATCAGCCGCTACTATCACGAGTTCGCGGTCAACCAGTCACTAACGTCCGAGTACATTTGTCGGGCAATTAGTTTTGACGAACGTCTGCCAGAAATCATCCTCGAAGACACCAATGGCGTCGCTCTCAAAAACTTCCTGCAAGAAACCGATACTGCCGCGCAACTGGATTGGGACGACAAGCTGTGGGTTGCAGGCGAGCTGTGCAAGGCTGTTCAGTCAATTCACGATGAGGGTGCGATACATCGCGATCTGAATCCAGCCAACATCATCATCAACCTCGAAGAGCAGACTCTTAAGCTAATAGACTTTGGGTTGGCCACAGTGTCAACTCACGACTACAGCGACACCGATTCTGGCCAACTTACCGGAACGCTGCCCTACATTTCGCCAGAGCAGACCGGCCGTGTAAACCGGTTGATTGATTATCGAACTGACTTGTATTCACTTGGTTGCACATTGTACGAGCTGTTTTCAGGAACAACTCCTTTCAACAACAATGACCCGCTAGAGCTGATTCACAGTCACATCGCTCGCACCGCTGTGCAACTGCACAGACTCGATCTGCAGATACCTCGCTGGTTGTCTGAGATCGTAAAAAAACTTCTCGCGAAGCAACCCGAAGATCGCTATCAGACCGCAGATGCGGTACGCACCGACATCGAGATTGGCGCAACCACAATCTCGAGTTCGGAAGACGTTGTCCCCTTCGAACTCGGGCAAACAGATTCGTATGGTCAACTCACTCTGCCCAGAAAAGTTTATGGTCGCGAGACAGAAATAGCGCGACTTGAAGAGCTTTCCGCACGCGCCGGCGAGGGTGAGTCCCTCATCGTCCAACTAATAGGCAGCCAGGGTATAGGCAAACAAAGTCTGGCAAAAATATTTGCTAGCCAGTTTCGGGCCGACGGAGGACTCACAGCCAACATCAGCGGCGCCCGGGAAAACTCACCACGACAGGAAATCCAGCCCCAGAGCGCCCCAAAAGGAGCTTTGGACATTGCGCGACAGTTTTTGCGCCAGGTGTTATCGCGCGATGATGAGAGCAGTAGCGCCTACCTCACTCGGCTACGCAACCTGGGCGATGAAACTATCGACGTCCTTAGAACTCAGGTACCAGAGCTCGCACTGGTTTTTCAGCAGCCAACTAACAACCGCTCCAAAAACAATGCAATTGCGAACTGGAACGACCAACGTTTGCGCAGCGCAAATATTCTCCAGGAGCTGCTGAAATCTCTGTCGCCTATCAGCCTGCTCGTAATCGTAGAACAGCCACAACACTGGGAACGCCCAGAGCTGCGAGAACTCATCGACGATCTGATGAGCCTGAACAACGTCATTGTATTGCTCAGCATGGAGTCAGAAGTTGATCTCGATCTTGACGCTTATCGACTGAGAACAACACAACTGAGTTTGTCCCCGCTTGCCCGACCTGCTGTACGTTTACTGCTGGCAGAAATGTTCTCCCACACCGAAGCCAAAGTGCGCGAGCTGGCACATGAAATCCATGATAAAACTGAAGGGTTCCCCAGCCAGATAATTAGCTTGTTGTACGAGCTGCACGCCAAACAGGCTATCTTCTATGACCCTCAAGATGGTGGCTGGTCGTGGCAAATAGATACCATTCGCGCCCACTATTTCACCGACAACTCATCTGAACGCATTACTGCATTACTGCATCGTCTGCCTGACAGCACGCTTGAACTTCTGCGCATCGCTGCGTGTCTGGGCAGCAATTTCAATGCCGCGGCACTTTCCCAGCTATCGTTAACGCACCACGCTGATGAATCCATAGTCGCAACCGAGCTGGATCAAGCGCTAAACCTCGGGGTTGTCGCAAACAAACAGACAGGCGTCGAGGAAGGACCCATATACCGCTTTGCCCACAATGACATTCGCGCTCGAATCTACGCGGATATGTCTGAAGGGGAGAAATCCCAGCTCCACAAAGGCATCGCCGACCATCTGATGTCACGCACTGCGGCGGTTTCCAACCCCTCCAACCAGACCGTACGGCTCGAAGGTGAGCGCCTGATACTGATGGCAGAGCACATGAACGCTGCCACTAACCCTTTAACCGCAGCACCCGAGGATCTAAGCCAGGTCGCATACCACAATTTGCTCGCCGCCAAAGAACTGCTGCGCCAGCAGGACTACAGAAGCGCATTCAACATGGCCCATACTGCGCTGCGGCTGTATCTCAAGAGCGACCTCAGCTCCTCATTGCTCAACCAGGAACTAACGCTGTGCGCTGCCGAAGCAGCCTTCTTATGCCCCGACTTCGATCAGCTCGAACGCCTGTTGGCTGAAACTGGTGCGGATAACCCGACGCTTTCTGAGTTTGGTATTCGCATGGCTTACGCCCGCAATCGCCTTACCGATGGTAAGGCTCTGGCTCTGTCTGCCCTGGCGAAGCTCACCGACACACAAACGCAACCAAGATTTTGGCTACAACAACGAATAGAACCCATCGGTGAAGCCATTCAAACCTGCACCGACGCCGAGTTTCAGCAACGCGCTCGCCTGTGCGCATTCGCACTGCCCATCGCCATGCAACTCGGCGACACATCCCTCTTCAAAATCGCTGCACAAATTACCGAGCAAGCAGAGGTTGTCGGCTACTGCCCGGAGGTCAGCTTTCTACTGGCCATGCAGGCAACGCATGAACGTCACACAGGCAATGCTGAAAGAGCGGAGACTCTTGCTAACTCTGCCCGTGCGCTTGCTAGCAACTGGGCGAACAATCCATTTTCGATTCGTGCGCGCGCAACTCTCTACGGACTGTACGATACTTGGGTAGCCCCATTTGATAACGCCCTGTCAATGCTTGGCGATTCACTGCGCGAATCTATCGCCATGCGCGACTACGAATTCGCAGGATTGAACGTTAATTGGTTCGCCAGCAATGCAATATTGCGGGGCATGGACTTAACATCGCTAGGACGCCGCCTGTCACTGCACGTCGACCAGTTGAGTGACTATGGAAATCTGACCAATGTAAACGTCGTGCGCTACCTGGCAAGCATGATTGAGAGTTATACCGACAGCGATCGAACAGGTCCAGACGCAGAAAGCACAAAGGTAGAAGCGCTCCACGAGAAGATTCCCAGGCTCGATAATCCCGCCGATCGTCTGGCGATCGGCACCCTTTACGTTCACCGGGTGTATTTCGCCGTCGTATTTAACGACTATCACGGGGCTGGAGAAGCGTTGCAACGAGCCCACAACTACGCTCCTTATCTCATTGGTTCGCCGTTGCGCATACTGTTGACTTTTTGCGAGGCGCTTATAAGCCTGCAAACCAGCAAATCGCCTCACTCGGACACAACCGATTCCACGGTGGCAACCCGAGCCGCATCAGGCATTCGCCGGTTGATTGGCGAGCTCAGTTCCGCGCAACCACCTCGCAAACAACTCGCTCAATTACAGCGCTGGGCAGAACAAACACCGTTTGCCAAACCTAAAGCGACGCTCATCGAAGCTGAACTACTCTGGTATCGCGGCGAACACAACGAAGCACTGGAGTACTACGAACGCTCGGCCGCACAGGCACGACAGCAAGGATTGGTGAACGACGAAGCAATCGCCTATGAATTAGCGACGCGTCGCTGCGATACCCGCGAACGCCGTGATTTCACCAAATTGTTCGCCCGCAGCGCATACCAGGCCTATACGCGGTGGGGTGCCATTGCCAAGATCAAGCAACTGGAAGACGAGTATCGCGGTCTGCTCAATGAAACACGCGAAGGCCCAGGAAAGTTCAGCCTAGCCGATCTGACTGACTTGACCGTACGTGATTTTCAGAGCCACTCACACACCTATCATAGCCAGGAATTCAACGAGCGCCTGCTCGACACCACAACGGTACTCCGTGCAGCACAGGCACTGTCTGGCGAAATCATGCTCGACCAGGTGCTGGAGAAATTACTCCGCCTTACTCTTGAGCACGCGGGCGCCCAGAAAGCGGCTATGCTGCTAGCGACAGACGGGCGCCTGTATCTTGAGGCTGTTGCTGCAGTGGATGGTGGCGAAACCAGACGCATCAGTCCGCCGATTCCAATGGAAGCCTCCACCGAGGTGCCACTCTCAATCATTCAGTTTGTCAGCCGCACCAAACAGGTTTTGGTCCTCGGAGATGCTACCCAGGAAGACGTGTTTACGCAGGACCCTTACGTTGTGCGCGGCAAGCCATTGTCGGTGCTGTGTTTACCTATTTTGCACCGTGGTGAACTTACCGGTGTGCTCTATGTTGAGCACCGCTGGCTATCGAACGTGTTTACAGAGCAACGTGTTGAGGTACTAAATCTGTTGTCGTCTCAAGCGGCGATCTCGATTGAAAACGCACGACTCTACGGCGATCTCCAAGGCGCACGCGATGACTATCGAGCCCTGTACGACTCAGCAATCGAAGGGCTGTTCCGTATATCAGGCCAAGGAGCGCTCATTCGAGCCAATCCTAGACTCGCGAGTCTGCTTGGCTTTGATACTGTGGAAGATCTTGTGCTCGACTACCGCGAACTGCTTGATCGTGTTTTTCTCGAACGCGAAAAAGCGCAGGATTTCCTGTCAAAACTTGATGAAAACAAACAGGTCTCTGCATTTGAGGCCAAAGCTCTGACTCGCGATGGCCATGAGTTCTGGATGTCTATCGCGGCACGCATTACAGAAGATAACGAGGTAGGAGAGTACATCGATGGCTCCATCATCGATATAACGGCACGCATAGAGAGCGAACAAGCGGAAAAGCAGCGTCAAATCGCCGAAGCTGCGACCCAGGCAAAAAGCGAATTTCTAGCAAACATGAGCCATGAAATTCGCACGCCAATGAACGCAATAATTGGATTCTCTGAACTTACACTCGACACCGAACTCGATCGACAACAACGCGAGTACATAAGCTCAATTCGGCGAGCATCAGAATCGTTGCTCAACATCGTGAACGACGTTTTGGATTTCTCCAAAATTGAAGCAGGCAAGCTCGATCTTGAGTCGGCGCCCTTCGAACTGGACGCTACTCTGGATGAGCTGGAGCGCCTGTTTCGCACCGAGTTTCGTAAAAAGAATCTGCACCTGATTATTAATAATCACACAGAACAGCATCCAGATTTCCCGGAGAACTCGGTGGTACTGGGCGATTCTCTGCGCTTACAGCAAGTGCTGGTGAATCTCGTTGGCAACGCTCTTAAATTTACTACCGAAGGTCAGATAGCTGTTGAGGTTGAAGTCGATCGCGCCATCACAGGGAGCAACGACGCAGCGCAACAGTTCGTGTTGCGATTTGCCGTCTCAGACACTGGTATTGGCATCGATGCCAAACAACAGGCACGGTTATTTGAGTCATTCGAACAAGCAGAGTCGTCTACTACCCGTAATTACGGAGGCACAGGTCTCGGTCTAACAATCTGTCGCCGTCTGGTCGAAATGATGCAGGGCGAAATAACCGTGAGCTCGCGCGTTGGCGCCGGTAGTCGTTTCGAATTCACCGCGCTGGTGGGTCACGCCCAGCGCGAAGTGGAAGTCGTAAACCGTCGGGTAAAAACTCGCGACCGATCCAGTCAGTTGTTTCACGATCGACGTGTACTGCTTGCTGAAGACAATCCCATCAACCAGCAGTTGGCCCTCGCTTTCCTGCAACGCGCAGGCGCAAAGGTAGATATTGCAGAAACCGGTCGCCAGGCAGTCGCTCGAGCAGTCGCAAATACCTACGACGTTATTCTAATGGATATCCGCATGCCCGAGATGGATGGCCTGGAAGCTACCCGTGAGCTGCGGGAACAGGGCTTGCAAGTACCAATTATCGCGGTCTCTGCCGATGCCATCGGCGAGCGCCGTAGCCAGGCCCTGGACGCCGGCTGCAGTGGTTACGTCACCAAACCTATCGATTTCGAAACTCTGGTGTCAGAGTGCAGTGAACACATGGGTCTGGCGCTGGAAACCGAAGAAGCCCCAAGGCGGCGCGCAACAGATACTCATTTATCTGACGAGGACAATTTTGATCTGCTCAAGCGTGTACCGGGTATCGATGTTGGTTTGGCAATCAAAAACCACAATGACAACGTAAAACTCATGCTCAAGCTTATGGGTGACTTCGGCACCTACTATGGCGACGCCGGTCCGCGCATTCGCGCCATGCTGAAAAACGGCGAATGGGAAGACGCCGAGCGACTGGCACATAACCTGCGTGGTGTTGCGGGTTCGTTTGGCGCGAAGGACCTGCAAGAAGCCGCTAAGACCCTGGAACTTGCACTCGTTCGTGACGACAAAAGTGACGAGCTACCGGGGGCACCTGGCGGCAAGATGGAGTCAGAAACATCTGAGAACCTGCTTGGACTCGCCCAGAGTTTCGAAGTAGCGCTAAGCGAAGTGCTGGAAGGCGCTGAAGCTCTCGCAAGTAACGAAGTCAGATTTCGTGAGGGTGATACCTCCCTGCCTGAGTAAAACTCGCGAACGCCTGGGCTGCGCTAGTCGATACTCATGAGTGGCAGCGACTCATGCCTTTGGACCAATCCTAAAAAATCGAACAGACTGGCGTCAGCGAGCTGAGAAGGCGCAACGTTTGCGAGTGCTCTGGCGATGTTTTCAACCCGGCCGGGCTGCAGCTCATCCCACTCTTTTAACATTGCTTTGACTTTTACGCGCTGCAGATTTGGTTGCGATCCGCACAGATTGCACGGAATGATCGGATGCTGCCGCGCATGCGAGAACGCTTCAAGCAAACTCTCACGGCAGTAATACAGTGGGCGTATCACTATGTTGCTACCGTCATCACTCAAAAGCTTGGGTGGCATCGACTTAAGGGTGCCATTAAAAAACATATTCAGAAACAGGGTTTCGACGGCGTCATCAGCATGGTGACCGAGCGCAATTTTGTCGGCACCCAGTCGCTTCGCCACGCTGTAAAGTATGCCTCTGCGCAGTCGTGAACACACAGGACAGGTAGCCTTGCCTTCTGGCGTTAGCGCTTTAACCACCGAATAAGTATCTTCCTCAATAATATGGTACTCAATCCCAAGGGAATCGAGATAGGTGGGCAGCACGTGCTCTGGAAAGCCTGGCTGTTTCTGATCGAGATTGACTGCCACCAGAGAAAAATCAACGGGTGCTCGACGCTGCAAACTAAGCAGAATATCGAGCATGGCGTAAGAGTCCTTACCACCAGATAAACACACCATGACCTTGTCGCCCTCTTCAATCATTCCATAATCGGCAACGGCACGACCGACAAGACGCCGCAGACGTTGCTGCAGTTTGTTCAGCGGCAGGGCCGACTCTGGAATTTGGGTGGGCTCTGAAATCTGGACGGGTTGGGTCACAAAGGCCCCCTTCGAAAACTGCGCAAGCATCAATTCTGCGGCGCACCGCCGTTCTTCGCAACCGGGCAGAAACTCGTTAGTCTAGACCACGCAGCACACGCATAGGTGGGCTGGCTATTAGTGTGCGCGAACCGGCAAGGCCAACAGTTGCGACCAACAAGGCCCCGAGGGTTGGCGCTGCCAACCAGTACCAGCCATGCAATCGAGGTGACAGTTCGAATACCTGCACCTGCAACAAAGCCACCGAAAGCTCAGCCCCAGCAACGGCCAACAGTCCGGACAGCGCGCCCAGAGTCAAAAACTCAACACTGAGCGAACCGGCGATCAAAGACCGTGTGGCACCCAATGCGCGCAACAAGCCGTGTTCCGCCAACCGTTCGTCCCGACTCGACTGGATGCTGGCTAGCAGCACCAGACAGCCTGACGCCAGTACCAGTGCCAGGACGAGTTCAATGGCCTGGGTGACCCGATCAACAATGTCCTGCACCTGCTCAATGATGTCTTCCATAGGAATAATGCTAACGGTGGGAAACTGCCGCATAAAACCATTGAGGCTGCGCTGCTCCGAGCGTGGTAAATGAAAACTGGTCATGAAGGTTGTTGGCACGCCTTCAAGCATGGCCGGGGAGAATATGACAAAAAAGTTCGGGCGCATGCTGTCCCAATCTACCCGCCGCAGATTACTGACTCGTCCATTCAATATGGCGCCGGCTACATCGATCTTTAACTCGTCTCCAATACCCAGACCGTGTCTAAGGGCATACTCATCCTCAAGCGAAATCAGCTTTTCGGCAGAATCTGCTGGCCACCATTCTCCTGCCGTGATGACATTCTCACCCGGTTTGTCCGCAGCATAGGTTAGGTTGCGTTCGTTATCGATGTCGTTGTCGAATACGCCATCGAGCTGCGCACTCCACTCATCCGTGGTCATACCGTTAACGCCAACAATGCGACCGCGAATCATGGGGAACAGTTCGCCAACGCGATCACTAATTGTCTCGAGGTTAGCGCGCACCGCATCAACCTCTGTCGGTGTTACGTTCATTACGAAGTGATTCGGCACGTCATCCGGTAACTGTTCACGCCATTCCGACAACAACGATGTGCGCACCAACACCAGAATCAGCAGCAACATAATCGCCAAACCAAAAATAAGCATCTGCGCGATGCTGGCGCGCGCGCGACGCTTGATTCCTGCCAGCGCAAGGCGCCAAAACGACCCGGCCTGCATACCAAGCGCACCCGTACCCGACAGCGCAATCCAGGCAGCGGCGGCAAACACCACCAATACCAGCGCTATTGCGCCGAGTGTGTACAACGTGAGTACCGCACTGCCGCTGTACCACAACAACAGCACAATAGTGCCACCAAGGGCAGCCCCATAAGTTAAGGTACCCGCGAGATCGCCCTCGACAAGGTCCCGACGAATGACCCGCATCGGCGAGATGTCCCGCAGCGCAAGCAAAGGCGGCAATGCAAAGCTCAACAGACAGATAAACCCGGTAATCGCACCGAGCAGATAGGGTCGTAAACCCGCCGCGGGTAGCTCTCCCGGTATCAGATCGTTCACATAAAGCAGTACTGCCTGCTGCAACAGATTGCCTGTAAGCAGACCCACCAATACCCCAAGACTCCCCACTAATAGCAATACACCGAGGAAATTGCGCAGTATCACCCTTGGTGTCGCACCCAGAGTTTTGAGTACACCTACATGATCGAAGTGGCGCCTGGCGTAACGATGCGCCGCGAGCGCAACAGCAACCCCGGCCAGCAGGACAGCCAGCAGGCCACCTAACAACAAGAAACTCTCCGCCCGCTGGAGCGCGTTGCCAATGGCCTGACTGGAATCACGCGCGCCAAGCCAGCGAAAGCGCGACCGTTGCCCCTCAGCAAGTGCCTCATAGGCAGTCTGCAGATCATCCTCTGCGCCCCGTAGCAAGTAGCGAAAACTGACGCGACTGCCGGGCTGCACAATGTTGGTAGCAGCCAGATCTTCAATGCGCATGAGCGCTCGCGGTGCAAGGTCGGTAAAGCTGCCACCGCGATCCGGTTCGCGCGTGAGGATGCCGCTAACCCGAAGCCGCTGTAAGCCAATCTCGACGGTATCATTGAGTTTGAGAGCAAGCGCCGGAAACAACCGGGGATCGAGCCAAACTTCCCCGGGCTTTGGTAACTCGGCAGTAACTTCATCAGCACCAAACGGTTCCGCGCTCACCCGTAATACACCGCGCAACGGATAGGACTGACTAACCGCCTTAACTGACGCCAGCAGGTTCCTGTCTTCTCCGGTGTACAACATGGTTGCGAAGGTAACGGTTTCTGCCGTCTGCAAACCCAGGCCAAGAGCGGCCTGGCGAACTTCTTCTGGCACAGGCGCTGACCCACTCAACACACGATCGGCCGCAAGAAAAGTTGCAGACTGCTCAATAAGGGCGCTCTGCAACCGATCAACAAACAGCGAGATTGCCGTTACTGACGCCACCGCAACCACAATAGCACCCAGTAACAAGCGCAGTTCACCTGACTGCCAGTCGCGCCACGCGAGGCGCAGCGCCAATGGCCAGGGACGCTCTCTGGATACCGTAGCTGTTGTCATTGCTGCTTGGCGCCCGGCGGGTTTTGCGTTTCGGCGACAACCTGACCGGCATCGATGGTTATGCTACGGGTGCAGCGCTCGGCCAGGCGCGGATCATGGGTAACCAATACCAGGGTCGTTCCAAAGTCTGCGTTTAGCTCAAACAGGAGTTGCGTGATGCGCTCGCCAGTGGTGGTGTCGAGGTTGCCCGTAGGCTCGTCGGCAAACAGCACCTGTGGTCGGCATGCAAACGCCCGTGCGATGGCCACCCGTTGCTGCTCACCACCAGAGAGTTGACGCGGATAATGATGGCCGCGCCTGGCTAGCCCGACCCGTTCTAGGAGTTCCTGTGCACGGGCATGCGCGTCACCATCGCCGCGCAACTCTATCGGTAACATGACGTTTTCAGCCGCGGTAAGGCTGCCCAGCAACTGAAAGTTTTGAAACACAAAGCCAACCAACCGGCCGCGCAACAGCGCCCGGGCCTCTTCGTCGAGATGAGTGAGCGATTCACCGGCGAGCGCAACGTCACCTGCGCTTGGCAAATCAAGCCCCGCAAGAATGCCCAATAGCGTGGTTTTGCCCGACCCTGACGCCCCGACCACCGCCAAACTCTCGCCCGCCATGATAGCGATGTTGACGTTCTGCAATATGGTCAAGGGGCCCGCTGCTGTCTGCACGGTTTTTACGACATCACGAGCGCTCACCATGACCGGAATGCGCGGTACACTGTTATCCGTTGGACCTGTTGGGGTCGAACCTGGTGGTTGCGGTGCTGCTGGCTGGGAAGACGACATTGTTGGAGAACTGCTGTTTGAAACTCTATGAACCAAGGATAACTCCCAAGAGCCTACCTGCGCTGAGGTATTTTCCGGGTCTTTGCTGTGCAGGCCTGCTTTGTATAAGCCTCTTGGGCCTGCCGGGTTGCCAGGACAACTCCACCAACCCCGCGAGTAGCGGCACCGCCGCACCAGTCACAGCTGGGGCACCACAGACCACCTCCACCGTTGCAGCGCCTTCAAGTGCCACCGCATCAAATCCCATAACACCCGACCCTGCTGCCGTTGCTGACGGCCTGACCGTCTTGATCTTCGGCGACAGTATTAGCGCAGCGTATGGAATTGAACGTGAAAATGGTTGGGCTGCCCTACTGCAAGAGCGGCTCAGCCGGCACTTACCCCAGGCTCGAGCCATCAACGCAAGCGTCAGCGGCGAGACCACCCAGGGTGGACGCGCGCGCCTGCCGGCAGCGCTGGCTCGCCACCAGCCCGATTTGGTGTACATCGAACTTGGCGGTAACGACGCCCTGCGCGGCTACCCGGTCAGCCAGATGAGCGCCAATCTCAGCGCAATGGTTGAGATGGCGCAGGCGAGTGGGGCTCGGGTGGTGCTGCTCGGCATGCAGATTCCGCCCAACTACGGCCCACGCTACACCCGGGAATTTGCCGCCGCGTTTGCCACTGTGGCCCAGGCAACCGAGGCGCATTTGGTGCCATTTTTTCTTGACGGCGTCGCCCTTGAGGCTGGCATGATTCAGGGCGATGGCATTCACCCGACCACCCTTGCCCAACCGATCTTGCTGGAAACGGGCTGGCGGGCGCTGGTTGCAACCCTGGCAGATGCCTACCCCGAACTGACCAACTAACATGGACTCAGGCACATACTCCGGTCACACCCGAATCGAGTCGCGGCACGCCGCTAGCCCTGTGAATTGGGTCCAATGTGCGTTTTGCCGCGCTGCTTCGCCAGCTCAATCTGGCGCTGCCGCTCGGCGAATCGTGCCCGTCCGGAGTCGTCCCGCTCGTCAATACACTGTGGACAACTCACCCCCACCACATAGGCTGGATGTTCCACAGCAGTTTTAGGCACCGGTCGACGACACGCATGGCACTGCACGTAATCGCCGGGCTGTAGAGAGGCATCAAGCGCCACGCGCTGATCGAAGACAAAACACTCGCCCTGCCACAGGTTCGGCTCGCTCTCGTCTGCTGCACCTACGGTCTCCAAATATTTAAGAATGCCGCCATCGAGCTGATAAACCTCTTCGAAGCCCTGCTCGAGCATGTACGCCGAGGCTTTTTCACAGCGAATGCCGCCCGTACAGAACATCGCAATCTTGGGCTGTTGCTGCGGGTCCAGCTGCTCCTGAACAAACTCGGGGAACTGACGAAAGTTGCTGGTGCCGGGGTCTATCGCGCCGGGAAAGGTGCCCACTTCCACTTCGTAATCGTTACGCGTATCGATAACCAGCACGTCAGGGTCAGCCAGCAGCTCGTTCCAGCGCCTGGCTGACACATGTTTTCCTGTGGCTCGCGCGGGCGAAACAGCCGGGCCAAAGCTCACGATCTCTGGTTTTATCTTGACCTTCATGCGGGTAAACGCATCTTTGCCGGTACGCGCGGGCGAAAACTTGTACTGCAAGGTGCTGAACTCTGGCTGGCTTGCGATCCATTGCGCCAGAGCCTGTAGCGCAGCCCGGGAGGCACTCACGGTGCCGTTAATGCCTTCGGGCGCCAGCAACAAGGTGCCCAGCACACTCGCCTCGATGCACCGCGACTGCAGCAGTTCCTGCAGTTGCACCACCCGTTCTGCACTCATGTGCGGCTCAACAAATTGATACAAAGCCAGCACTTCGTCTTCAGTCTGGGGCGATTCTTGCACTCTCAACTAGCGTCCGGGGGTTGTGCCATCGCCACCAAGGCACGGTGGTGACATAGGTGCGGCACCAAAGCGCTCGGCCCATTCGGTCGGCGAATAAGGGTGCAACGCCAAGGCATGGACCTCGCCCGCCAGCAAATCGGGCACCAGGGCATTGATGCGGCGATGCCGGTTAATACGCGCCATACCAGCAAACTCAGAACTCACCAGTACCAGTTTAAAATGAGTCTGGGAATTTTCTGGCACGTTGTGCTGATCGCTTTCGTTGATAACTTCCAAGTGCTGCAAGTCAAACTCAGTGGCTAAGCGCGATTCCAGCTCGCTGCGAATGTCTTTGCTGCTCACATCATTCACCAAGTCTTGCTGGCACTGTGGTGATGCTCGGTCTGGGCTTCAACCCGCACCAGCACCACTGAAATGTTGTCGACCCCGCCGGCATCGTTGGCGGCCTGCACGATCGCATCCAGCAGATCGGCACACGCTGAAGGAACACTGGCAGGATCACCCGAGATACGGTCCTGATGGGCATGAAACAGCCCTGCGAGATCTTCGGGGGCCAACATATCAGTCACGCCATCGCTACAAAGCATGTAGAGATCGTCCTGCAGCATCGCCTCTTGCACGACGTCGACCTCAACCGTCGCATCAATTCCAAGAGCGCGAGTAATGATATTGCGATTGGGTGCAACGCGGGCTTCAGACGCACTGAGCTCGCCGCTATCAACCAGCTGCTGAACCACGCTGTGGTCTTTGGTTAGCTGCACCAAGCGGCTTTCGCGATAGCGATAAATTCGGGAATCACCAACATTTGCCAGCCACAGTCCATCGTGCACGCAGCGCAACGCGACCAGCGTGGTACCCATGCCATAGAGTTCGGGGTCGTTAACCGACAAGTCATAGATCATCCGATTGGCGTCTACAGCCGCCTGCTCCATCGGTAATCCGGCGGTCAGCCCCTGCAACATCAGATCAACGGCATGTTGACTGGCAACTTCGCCGGCATTGAGGCCGCCCATGCCGTCAGCGAGTACGGCAATGCCAGCGTCAGCAACAAAGCCCACCGCATCTTCGTTGTTGGGTCGCACCCGGCCCGGATGTGAGCGGGCAAGAATCTCTACGCCCAAGATCGCCGCGGCGCCTTGATTGCCCGAGCTGTTGTCGGCCCCGGCAACCCCCCTGACAGCAGCGCCGTCACGGGATTGCGCACGAGATGACCCAGAAAGCTGTTTGGGGGTTAAGCTATTGATGCGCGTACTTCTCCACCGTGACCCTCCGAGTATACAGCTGTACGCTCCAACGGTCGCGCAACCTGAGCCGAAGGCTGGTAAAATTTCCGTTTACGGCAGCGCCTCATCCTGTGTTAACCACCCTATGTTAGTCGACTTATGTTAGTTGTTATCTCACCTGCAAAGCGTCTCGACTTCGAGACACCTGTAACCAGGCAACAGGTTAGCAAGCCCACCCAGCCTGACTTCCTCGATGACGCAGAGCAGCTGATCACAACCCTGCGGGGCTACACACCACGCCGTCTGACCAATTTAATGGGCATCTCGGCAAAATTGTCGCAGCTGAATGCACAACGCTATAAAGAATTTTCCCGTCCGTTCAACACCACCAACGCCCGCCCCGCCGTGCTCGCGTTTAAGGGCGACGTTTATCTTGGCCTCGAAGCCGAATCGCTGAGCGCTGCAGATCTAACCTGGGCACAGAAAAAACTCCGCATCTTGTCGGGGCTGTATGGCGTACTCCGGCCGCTCGATCTGATGCAAGCCTATCGCCTAGAGATGGGAACTCGCCTGAAAAACACTCGCGGCAAAGATCTGTACTCCTATTGGGGCGAACAGGTTACCGCCGCCCTCAACGCAAGCTTTGCAGCCGAGCCCGCAAAACTTCGCGAGTCTGAGGGCAATGTGCTGCTGAATCTTGCCTCCAACGAGTACTTCGGCGTAGTCCAGACCGACGCACTCGAAGGCCGGGTAGTCAACGTGACTTTTAAAGATATGAACAAAGGCAAGTACAAGGTACTGAGCTTTTTTGCCAAAAAGGCGCGCGGCTACATGACCCGCTATGTCATCACAAATCGCATCACCAGCGTGGCCCAACTTCGCGAGTTCGATGTTGAAGGGTACCGCTACAGCGCCAAGGACTCGTCCGCTGAGGAACTGGTATTTCTACGTAATCTCGAAACCAGCAGCGTTTCGAAATAACTCACTAAAACAGGCCAACTGGCGGGACCATGACAGACACAACATCAGCTTCAACAGACACTACAGAGCAAAACGCAGCACAAAACGACGCACTGGACGCCGCTGTTCTGCGCCGCTTGCTAGCGCACCTCGACGACAACAAAGACGTACAGAACATCGACCTGATGAATTTGGCGGGGTTTTGTCGCAACTGTTTGTCGAAATGGTATCGACAAGCTGCTGAAGATGCCGGCACTTCAATGGATCTCGACACGGCCCGCGAGCGCATCTACGGCATGCCCTACGCGCAATGGAAGGAACAACATCAGGCTCCCGCAACCCCTGAACAACAGGCTGAGTTCGCGCGTAAGCACAACACCTGATTATCAACTACAGCAGATGCACAACCTCCAACCAGACCCCCACAGCGAGCAGGAGCCTGCGACACCCGCAGAGGCCGGTCTGGGTGGTTTCCTGCGCGAATGGCGCGGCTTTTTTATCTTTGTTGTGCTCATGGTGGTGTTTCGCTCAATCATCGCTGACTGGAACCATGTGCCGTCCGGCAGCATGCGCCCCACTCTGTTGGTCGGTGACCGCGTGGTGGTTAACAAACTCGCGTTCGACCTGCGCGTGCCCTTCACCTTCATTCGGCTCTGGCAACACGCACACCCACAGCGTGGTGACATCATCACCTTCGAGTCGCCGAAAGATCAAAAGCTGCTCATCAAGCGAGTGATCGGCGTTCCCGGCGACCGAGTTGAACTGCGCAACAACTTTCTGTGGGTAAACGGCGTCGCAGCCACCTACCAGCCGCTCACCGACGAAGAGACAACGCCACTACAGCTGCCCGATGCGGGCGATTTCCAGATTTTGCTAGAGACATCCATGGGGCATTCACGCATCACCCTGCGCGAGCTCCGGCGCATCCCCATCAGATACCGATCCTTTCGTCCCACTGATGTGCCAGAGGGTAAATACCTGGTGCTTGGTGACAACAGAGACAACAGCGGTGACTTTCGCGAGGTGGGGCTGGTCGATCGCGCCAGCGTGCTGGGGCGGGCACATTCGGTGGCGTTTTCGCTGGAATACGACAACTACTATCTGCCCCGAGGCGGTCGCTTCCTGCAAAGTCTCGACCACCCAACCAACCAGCAGCAGGACTAGGATTCACTCAGGACTTAAACAATCGTCCCACCAGTTTGAGCGCCGCCACCAGCAAAAAGGCGGCAACAACCAGCCCACCCACCAGCAGCAACGACGTCAGGGCGTAGCCCAGAAACTCCTGCCGATCGACCGGCAGGCGCTCCAGTAGGTAATAACAACCCAGCCCAAACGCCGCACCCGCCAGCAAAACTCGCCGGGTTAGCGGGCGCAAAATCTAGCCCGCGCCGTCGTCACTCATAATCTCCAACAACTCCACTTCAAAGATCAACGTGCTTTGCGGCGAAATAGAACCGGTGGCCTGATTGCCGTAGGCAAGTTCCGGCGGAATAAACAGCCGATATTTACTGCCGACGCTCATAAGCTGGAGCGCTTCTGTCCAGCCCTTAATCACCCCACTCAATGGAAAGGTGGCGGGTTCGCCACGCTCCAGAGAGCTGTCGAACACCTCGCCATTGATCAGTGTGCCTTGGTAGTGGGTCTTCACGACCTGGGTCGCTGTGGGCTTTGGGCCCTCCCCTTCGGTCAGCACCAGGTACTGGAGGCCACTAGCGGTGGTTACCACGCCCTCTTTGCTCGCGTTATCGGCGAGAAACTTGGCCCCTGCTTTGCGATTATTGGTTGCAGCTACTTCCTGTTTGGCTTGCTGGGCCGCCGACAAGGTAGCCATGGATGCCCTGGCTTGTTCCTGGGACACCGCACTGGCTTCACCCGCGAGCTCCGCCCGAACGCCCGCTATAAAGGCCTCCTGGTCCAGCACATCCGCGAATTGACCAGTTGCTTGCCTTGTTAGGCCGTAGCCCATCATATAGCTGGCTTTGGCCTCATCTGTTGCAAGCGTATTGTCAGCCGCCGGGGCGACGCTTGTGGCTTCAGACGCCACCTCCACAGCCTCTACAGCCTCCGACGCGGACGAAGAAGCCTTGGGCTGGCAGGCCGAAAGGCCCATAAACAGTAAACCCGCGACCAGCAAGGCCGGGGTGGTTGGGGTAGCTGCACGCATCAGTATCTCCGCGTAAAAAGGTCAATAACTTGTGAGTCTGCCTTGCCCAGTCCGGGCCCGGCCGTTACATTCAATCAGGGAACCAGATCGGCAATCTGCCGTCTTATAAACCAGAGCCCATAACTTTGTTTCACACTAAGTTAGGCTTGGCGTAGCCAGTGCTCGAGGCAGCAAGCAAATGCCCTGTGAACCGGCGTGAAGAATATCGACTAATTAACAGCGTGGCTATGAATGACGATTGACCGGCAGCTAGTACTTACCCTTGGCCTTATTGCGGGGGCCCTCGGATTGGGGTTTGTCCTGTCCACCCAGGCGACCCAGGCAGACCCTGTCTCGCCCCCAGCTGTCGCTGCCGAGCCAGCCGCCGCTGCTGTCGCGATTGCCACTGAAGCCGAACCTGCTGGCGGTCTGTTTCATCTCGATCCGCTCGATGTGCACCCGCGCACCAGTCTGACGGTGGTTGAGCAATTGCGGACCAACCACTACCTGCCCAAAGGACTCGACGACGACGCCTCCTCGGCCACCTTCGACAAGTACCTCGAGTCCCTCGATGGCGGTCGTTCCTATTTGCTGGCAAGTGACGTCACCGAATTCGAGCAGCACCGCTACAAGCTTGATGACGCCCTAAAACGCGGCAAGCTCGGACCCGCCTACGATGTTTTCAATCGCTACCAGAATCGTGTCGTTGAACGCCTCGAATATGTCCTCGCTGATCTCAAAGATGGCATCGACGACATCGATTTTAGTGTGGATGAGCGCTTGCAAATAGATCGCAAAAACACCGCCTGGCCAGCCACTACGCAAGAGCTGAATGATCTGTGGCGCCGCCGGTTAAAAGCCAACATTCTGAACATGAAACTCAACGGCAAAGAGCTCGAAGAAATTCAAACGGTCCTGACCAAGCGCTACAAAAATCGCCTGAAGCAAACCCGGCTGGTGCGCAGTGAAGACGCCTTTCAGATTTACATGAATGCGTTTGCGTCTACCTACGACCCGCACACCAGTTACCTGTCACCACGCTCGTCCGAAACCTTCAACATCAACATGTCGTTATCGCTCGAAGGCATTGGCGCCGTGTTGCGCACTGAGGACGACTACACCGAAGTGATTAGCCTGGTTACTGCAGGCCCTGCCGACAAGAGTGGTCAAATCAAGCCGGCAGATCGAATAGTGAGCGTAGCGCAAGGCGAACGCGGCGAGCTTATCGACGTGGTTGGCTGGCGTCTCGACGACGTGGTTGAGTTGATTCGTGGACCCAAGGGCTCCGTGGTACGCCTCGAGGTTCAACTCAGCGAAGGCGACTACACGACTATTAAAGAAGTACGCATGGTGCGCGAAGCCGTACAACTCGAAGAGCAATCCGCACAGAAGCGCGTGCTGACCATTACTGAAGCCGGCGTGGAGCGCAAGATCGGCATTATCGAAGTGCCCACGTTCTACGTCGATATGCGTGCCCAACAACGGCGCGACCCTAACTACAAAAGCACCACACGCGATGTGCGTCGACTCATCAAGGAACTGGAAGCCGAAGGCATCGAAGGTCTTGTAATTGATCTGCGCAACAACGGGGGCGGCTCACTGCAAGAAGCTGACTCACTGACGGGTTTATTTATCAAGTCTGGTCCAACGGTGCAGGTTAAAACTGCGCGCCGGCGTGCCAACATTTACACCGATCGCGATGACAGCATCGCCTGGGATGGTCCCATGGCCGTGCTGGTGAATCGCTTGTCAGCGTCTGCGTCCGAGATCTTTGCTGGCGCCATTCAGGATTATGATCGCGGCCTGGTACTGGGCAGCCAAACCTTTGGCAAAGGCACCGTTCAAACCTTGATCCCGCTAAATCGCGGCCAGCTAAAAATCACCCAGGCCAAGTTTTATCGCATCTCTGGCCAAAGTACGCAGCACCAGGGCGTTATCCCTGACATCGAGTTTCCCGAGCTCTACGACGTAGAACGAATTGGTGAAAGCTCACTCGACGACGCCTTGCCCTGGGACGTTATTCCTGCGGCGATTTTCGATCGCTTTGATAAGACCCTGGATCCCATGATTCGGGAACTGCAGGAGGCTCACGAAGAACGTACCTCTGGCGATCCAGACTTCGACTATCTGCGCAGCCTGTCGACAAAAAGCGAAGAGAATCGCAAACGCACGCACATCTCGCTGAGCGAAAAAGCCCGCAATCAGGAAAAGCTCGACGACGACGCCTGGCGCCTGAACCTTGAGAACACCCTGCGCGTGGCAAAAGGTGAAGAGGTATTGAAATCACTCGACGACCTCGAAGAACTCGACAGCGATGAAGAAGAGCCGGCCGAGAAAGACGCCATGCTCCGCGAGTCTGGCCATATTCTGCTGGACTTGATTCGCGCACGACAAACCCTGGCAACGCTGGAAAAAGGCGCGCTCAAGGGCAGCTAGCAAAGCCCTGGATTTGTCAACGAAATTTGTCATTAGCCTGGGCTAGCGCGTAATATGTCTGGCGTAACGCTACGCCAGAGGATGTACTCGCTATGCAAATTGCATCATTCACAAAGCAGCCGTTAAGAGTCCCGGTGCTCAGCAAATGCCTGGGTCTACTGCTGTTGCTCGGCCTCTCCATGCCCGCCCATACGGACACGCCCACAACCAAAACTTCATCGAATACTGAGTCGAAAGCCCAGGCTCAAGCCCAGCCGCGGCCACCCTGGCTCCAAGAAGATGTCCTGCGGGCTGCCTTTGCAATAAACATGTCCAAGGAACAGCTGCCCCAATACCGCACCGCACTGACGAACCTGGTGCAGGGCTACCAGAGATCCATGAACCGGTTATTGCAACGCAATAACGTCTCTGACCTAAAGCAAAAGATGAAATCGGCAACCAATCGCCAGTTCAGCCGCTTCGACAAGGCGATGTTCAAGTTTTTGGAAGACGGCCAACGTGAACCGTACGGGGTCTATCGGGAACTGTTAAAAGACAGGCTCATCAATACTGCCAGAAGTGGTGCAGCCACTGACCCGAGAAAATCCGGCCAGATCAACGCCGACATCGATGGATTTTCCAACAGCGGCTGACCCGATTCGAGACTATGCGTAACGCAGGGCGACGGCAGGCAAGACCGCGCTACATGTCGCATGAGCACTAACCCCCGGCTATCCACCAGACTTACCACCAGGCAGGGCAAACTCAAGACGCCGCTCCCTCACCGTGGTTAATAGCGCTGCCTCGAAGTCGGCAACGCTCAACGTGTGTTGCTCTTTGTGACCGTAACGCCGCAAGGTAACCGTGCCCTCTTCCGCCTCACGTTCCCCCACAATCAGTAGATTAGGAATTTTCTTCATCGTGCCTTCGCGTATTTTCTTCGGCACGGTGTCGTTCGAGCGCGCGAGCTCTGCCCGAATCATCGACCCGCGCAGGCGCTCCACAATGCCGTTGGCATAGTCATCAAACTGATCTGACACCGTGAGCAGTTGCACCTGTAACGGTGCAAGCCAGGTCGGGAATGCGCCCGCAAAGTGCTCAATCAAAAAGGCGACAAAGCGTTCGTGCGTGCTGAATGGCGCCCGGTGAATGCAGTAGGGAATGTGTGACTCACCATCAGAGCCGACATAACTCAGCCCCATGCGTTCTGGCACAGAAAAGTCGAGCTGCACAGTCGAAACCGATTCATCACGCCCAGTGACCGTGCGAAATTGAATGTCGATCTTTGGCCCATAAAATGCAGCCTCTCCGGGCCCGTCCACATAAGGCAAATCCATTTCTTCAAGAACTTCTCGCAAGATCTGTTCGGAAGATGCCCAGGCTTCGGGATTGTCGACGTATTTTTCCTTACCCTTCGGGTCTTCGGGATCCCAGCGTGACAGGCGGAGAAAGTAGTTATCAAGCCCGAGCACGCCATAGGCCCGCTGGTACAGGCGGATGACTTTCTTGAACTCGTCTTTGATTTGCTCTGGCGTGCAATAGATGTGGGCATCGTTCATGCACATCCCGCGCACGCGCACGAGTCCTCCTACTGCGCCAGAGTCTTCCATGCGATAAACCTGACCGTATTCCGCCAGCCGCAACGGCAAGTCACGGTAGCTACGTGGTTGGGCATCGAACACCTTGTGGTGGTGTGGACAGTTCATTGGTCGCAGCGCGTAGGCTTCCTTAATGCTCGACTCACCGTCCTCACCGGTTTCCTTCAATTCCATGGGTGGATACATGCCTTCGGCGTAATACGGCAAATGTCCCGTCTGGTAATACAACGACTGCTTTGCCAGATGCGGTGTGGCCACGCGCTGGTAACCGTCCTGAAACTCAAGCTCCTTGGCGAGCGTTTCCAATTCGTCACGGATGACAGTACCGTTTGGTAACCACAGCGGCAGGCCCTTGCCGATCTCGTTGTCGATTGTGTAAATACCCAGTTCACGGCCGAGCTTTTTATGATCGCGTGCCTGCGCTTCCTCAAATTGCGCTACGTGTTTATCCAGCTCTGCCTTGTCAGCAAACGCCCACGCGTAGAGCCGCGTCATCATGATGTTGTTTGAGTCGCCGCGCCAATAGGCCCCGGCCACGCTGCGCACCTTAAACGCATCGCGCGGAATCTCTTTGGTCGTGTCAACGTGCGGACCTTCGCACATGTCGAGAAACGGTCCGTTGCGGTAAAAACTCAGGCCATCGAGGTTATTTTTCTCGAGCAATTCCTGAGCATACTCGCGCTTGTAAGGCTCTTCCATCTCGTCAATGCGCGCCAGTGCTTCATCTGCCGAAAGATCTTCGCGATAAAATCGCTGACCTTTCTTGATGATCTTTTTCATGCGCCGCTCGAGGTCAGGAAAGTCCTCTTCGGTAATGGGTTCTGAGAGAATAAAATCGTAGTAGAAACCATCACGAATTGGCGGTCCAAAACCAAGGGTGGTGCCCGGGCGCATCTCCACCACCGCCTGGGCCATCACATGGGCCAGACTGTGACGTATTCTGTACAGCGCATCATCTACGACGCCGGCGTGCTCGTGCACCGCACCACTCGCTGGGTGCTCCGCTGGGCGTGAAGAGGGTGCCTGTGTAGAGTCTGATTGGGCCATCACTCGTCTCCTGTTACCTCTATGCCCGGCAACTCAAAGCCGCTGGGCACAAAAAAACCCCGGGGCGTCGCCTGCCGGGGTTTCCGTTCAGGCGACGGGGTCGCCTGTTTGCATTTCGCTCACAGACCACCGCTAGCAGGTGCTAGTTGTGGTCCCGGTCGTCTCAAAGTGACGACTGCATGAGTGATTTGCGATATTCATAACGCCAGTATAATAGGTGCCTGCGCACCGTTTGCAAGCATCCCGTCACAGAAACGGTCACAGAAAGAGTAAGCTAACGCGATGGATGTCCTCCCCTACCTAAAAGTTATCAGCTATTGGCTGGGTCCTCTAATCGGCGTGATTGTCGCCACGGGTCTCGCATTCTGGCTAATCCGCCGCACCTGGCCTGACCATTCGGATGGCCGCTTATCGCGCCAGGTCGCCCTCATCATTGCAACGGTCGTGGCGATTATCATCATGTTGCTAGTGTTGCCGTTCGAGGACGAAACCCAGGGTCAGCTCATTAGCCTGTTTGGTCTCGTACTCACCGCGGTGATTGCGCTGGCTTCCACCAACTTCGCATCCAACGCCATGTCCGGCCTGATGCTAAAGGCCGTAGGCAGTTTTCGAGCCGGTGATTTCCTGCGTATCGACAACCACTTCGGGCGCGTCACAGAGAAGTCTCTGCTGCACACCGAGATTCAGACCGAAGATCGAGACCTCGTCACGCTGCCGAACTTGTATCTCATCAGCAACCCATATCGGGTAGTTCGTTCTTCGGGCACCCTGGTGTCGTGTGATGTTTCACTGGGTTACGACGTGCACCGACGCAGAGTGAGCAAGCTACTGATTGCAGCGGGCGAGGCCGCTGAGCTGAAAGATTGCTTTGTGCAGGTCACCGCCCTCGGGGATTTCTCCATCAACTACCGAGTGTCCGGCTTCCTGGCAGACGTCGAAAGCATGGTCAGCAAGCGAACTACTCTGCGCGTCAAAGTGCTTGACGCACTGCACGAGGGTGGCGTGGAAATAGTGTCACCTAACTTTATGAATCAGCGGCCCGTTCCAACCGATCACCCGGTGATGCCGTCGCGCTACTACGGTGGCGAAGACGACACAGAAGCACAACTCTCGAGCGCCGAAAAACTGATGTTTGATAAGGCCGAACTCGCCTCGCGCGTGGAAAAACTGCGCTACCAGCGCGGCCAGCTGGCTGAAGAGCTGGAAGCTCTCAAAGAGAAAATCGCCACCACGGACGAAGACACCGATCCCAGCACCCAACAACAACAGACCATGGAAGTAACCTGGCGCACCAAACAAATCGAGGCCCTGGACGCTCTACTGGCCAACGAAACCCCGCCTGAGGACTGATTACCAAGCACCGAATCACGCCAACTTCAACCCCTCAGCCGACCCCAAAAGCGGCTGAATTACCGTACACTCCGGACTTAATTCGAGGACGTTTTAAGCCGCTTTTCTAGTGCCGGACTTGCCCAACTATCACGCACTCGCCGTCATGCTGCTGACGGTGGTAGCGCTGTATCTGTTTACTCGCGATCGCCTGCCGCTGGAAATGACCAGCCTCGGATTGCTGATCGCGCTCACCCTGGGTTTCTCCATTTTCCCGTTTCCAGGCTTCGACCCAACGGTGCTTTACCAGGGCTTCGGGCACGAGGCACTCATTGCCGTTTGCGCGCTTATGGTGGTCGGTCAGGGTCTGGTAAATACCGGCGCGTTGCAACCCGTGGCGCGAGCGCTGGGCACGCTCTGGTCCAAGAGCGCGTTCCTTACCTTTCTCCTCACACTGGTTGTTGGCGCTATTTTGTCCGCGTTTGTGAATAACACGCCGGTGGTTGTCCTGCTGTTGCCAGTGCTAATCAGCGTTTGCCTGCGCAACCGGCAAAGCCCCAACGGCGTTCTCATGCCCATGGGCTTTGCGACCATCATCGGCGGCATGGTGACCACCATAGGCACCTCAACCAATCTGTTGGTGGTGTCACTGGCCAGCGACCTGGGCGTTACCGAATTTGGTATGTTTGATTTCGCCAAGCCGGCAATGCTGGCTGGTATCGTCGCTGTTGCTTACCTCTGGCTTATTGCACCGCGCTTATTGCCGCAGCGCGAGTTCCAGCTACTCGACTATTCACCACGCCTGTTTGATACCCGGTTGCGCTTAAACGAAGGCTCGCCGGTGATCGGCAAATCCCTGGCCGAAGCCATCGCCCTGGTGGGTGGTGATATGAAAGTAGTACGGATTCGCCGTAAAAACACTATTCTTATGCCGCTACCCGATGTCGAGTTACGCGACGGCGACAGACTGCGAGTCCAGGATTCGCCGTCAAATCTCATTGCCTACGCCGACTCACTGCAAGCCACCATGGTAAGCGAAGACCAGGAGGTTATTTCGGAGGCAAATCCGCTGGAGGCAGAAGGCCAAAGCATTGCGGAAATCGCAGTGGTGCAAGGTTCGAGTCTGGATAAAACCAGTCTGCGTTACGCCCAGGTGTTGCTGCGCTATCAGCTCACTGTTCTGGCCTTGCACCGAGCCGGAGAAGAAATCTGGCGACCCCGAGAAGAACTGCACGATGTCATATTGCGGCCGGGTGACGTGCTGCTCGTGCAAGGCCCTTCAACACAGGTCACTGCGCTAAAACAGGACGGCCAGTTTTTGGTACTCGACGCCACCATCGATCTGCCACAAACACGCCGCGCGCCGCTGGCGCTTGGAGTGCTTATTACCGTCATCTTGACCGCCGCGTTTGGTATCGTCCCCATCGCCATTAGCGCGGTGGCTGGTGCCGTGTTTATGGTGATAACGGGCTGTCTGAATATGGCGAGCGCACTGCGCTCTGTGAGCCCGTCTGTGTACTTTGTCGTGGTGGCGAGTCTCGCGCTCGGCCAAGCGCTGATCACAACGGGTGCCACCGGTTACGTTACGTCAGTGTTTGTCGGAGTAACCGTAGACGCCAGTCCAACGGTTGTTCTATCGCTGTTAATGCTGATGCTGGCAATTCTTACCAATGTGGTCTCAAACAATGCAGCCGCAGTTATCGGCACCCCTATCGCCGTAGGCATTGCCACCCAGCTCAACCAGCCAGCGGAGCCGTTTGTGCTAGCCGTGCTGTTTGGTGCCAACATGAGTTACGCCACACCCATGGCTTATCAAACCAATCTGTTGGTAATGAGCGCGGGGAACTACCGTTTTTCCGATTTTGTCCGTGTGGGTTTGCCACTCACAATCATCATGTGGCTAACGCTCACTTTCTTACTCAGCGCCCTGTACTTCTAGACGGTAGGTCTAGACCATTCTGCAAATCGTCGGCGGGTTGTGATTGTTGAGTCAGCTCATCGAGCACCGCACGCACCTCCGCGTCCCATTGCTGCGAAACAGTTTTGCCCGCTGGCAAATTCGTACTACGCCGACGATAGGCAATAACGCCCTCACCATCTACCACCAACAACCCCGGAATAAACGCAATGTCGTAGGCATCACCAATGGCATCCGCTGCGCCAATGGCGAGCAACGGGTAATCGAGGTTGCGCGCATACGCCTGCGGATCACCGCGGCCGCGTTCCTTGGTGTTGAAGGTAATGATTTGCACCCCCGCTGCAGCATAGTCTTGCTGGATTTTTTCAACGTAAGGCATAAAGGCTTTGCAATAGGGGCACCAGGTTGCCCAAAAAATAAGCACCGCCGGTTTGTCGTTGAGCACCTGTGGAAACGAGTGTTGCTCCTGTGTAATGAGGTCAACGCCCGTCCAGGGAGGCGCCACGTCTCCAGGCACCACAGCATGCAGCGGTGTTGCGACACTGGCGGCGAGAGCGATGGTCAGACAAAAAGCCAAAGCTCTGACGGGTGCACGTCTGGCCGGCGAAGTTTGGCAAAGCAATTCAAGGCGCATGGTTACAAGCATCACAGTGGAATGCGGCTATTCTAGGTAACCGCGGCCAAAGTAGCCAATGCGGCCTATCGCTCAGCCGGGCTGCTCTTCGACTAATTGCCGCCACCTATGTACGTCTTCGCGACCTTTGGGAGACAGCTCGTAGTGGCCCCGCTTTACCCGATCAAACCAGCCATAGTGATTATCAGTGAATATGGCGCCTGCTCGGTCAATACCGGTTTGTTCGCGTACTTCGCTCACCTTGAGGACACCGGCGGCAGCCAGCGCTTCACCACACAAGAGCGCATCCTGTCGATACGCTGTAAAACGTTCTCCAGACGCCGAACCGCCAGCGTGTGGATCGCCGACGCGCTCGGCAAACTCTTTCAGCAGGCGCCGCTTGCGTGGTGCGTCAGCACGGGGCTTGTACGGCGCTGGATCGAGTACGGGCTCTACGCGGCCACGAGCCGAGACCGTGAGAATACCAACACCAAGACGACGAAACAGACTGATCACCTGCTTGTGTCTGCTCCGCCATGTAGCGCTCTTGCCTTTGCCAACACGAAACGCCACATACACGGCATTACTTATACGCAAGCGATCAACCGCTTGCAGAATTAGCGCGAGATTCAGACTGTCTTTCAACTCCACAACCACGGGCGGCTCATCACCCCGAACTGCAACCACGTCGCAGTCCGCGATTTCACCTTTCACCACATAGCCTTGCGCTTCGAGGAATTTTTTGACTGGCGCATAAAGATCAATCTCAGCCACAGCAAGTACTCTACTGGGTTAGTTCAGACTGGATTGTGGTTGAGGATGCTGTTCGCCACAACAGGTGTGCTCCAGGCATGAATTGGGCAGGAGTTTGAAAAGGGGTTAAGGCTCGCCTTTGGCTGCTCTCTTTGGCGATGAGGTGGTACTGTGTGCATTGCGCTTGGTGGTTTCTCGCAGGGAAGTACTGGTCTCCACGGGCGCTCGCGCGGCGCGCTTAGCCGTCTTTTGATCC
>CAZSYU010000013.1:1844-29986 GCA_964611345.1 uncultured Pseudomonadales bacterium | reverse complement strand
GGAAGTACTGGTCTCCACGGGCGCTCGCGCGGCGCGCTTAGCCGTCTTTTGATCCGCACTACGATTACGGCGTTCGCGCGCAATCAGCGTGCTGTCTTCCCGATTGATCATTCCGAACTCTCGTGCTCACTCCCTGATTTCATTAGAGCAAGCACGAGAGTTCAGATCATGGAAGCGCTCAACACTTCGAGTGTTTGTTGCAAACTCGAGTGAATAGTGTGACCCAGCGCAACGATGTTCGGATCGGGCTCGACCGTGTCGGGTATCTGAATCACCTGAGCACCCGCGCTCACGCCGGCGCGAACACCATTGTTGGAATCCTCCAGCACCAGTGTATTCGCCGGCGCCAATCCAAGCAGGCGGGCCCCCAACACAAAGGGGTCCGGAGATGGCTTGCCCTGACGCACCTCGCCACCACAGACGCGCGCGGTGAAGTACTTATCAAGCCCACAGCGACGTATTTTGATACCAGCACCCACCCGATTCGTTGACGTCACTAATCCAATAGGCATGCGCCATTCGCGCAGCTTGGTAAGCAGCGCAACCGCGCCGGGCATCGGCCGCAAGCTTTTCGAATGCAGCTCGCTGGCTATTTCAGCAAATCGAACCCGCACTTCTTTTAAAGGAAAATCAGGGCCGAATCCCGCCCTCAAAATTTCCTGGGAACGCTCGTCCGTCGTACCAACGCATCGCGCCCAAACATCATGGCGTATCTCCCAACTGTGTTCCGCACAAGCTTGCTCGAAGGCTGCCGTATACAAACGCTCCGTATCGAGCAGCAAGCCATCCATATCGAACAGCACGCCGAGAATCGCATCAGGACGCAGCGGGATCGCCGCGTCCATTATTACGGTGCAGAGTGTACTTGACCCACAGGTTGTCTTAGCTCGCCTGGGCAACCAGGTTATTCAGCACGTACTGCAGAATGCCACCGCTCTTAAAGTACTCGATCTCGTTATCGGTATCGAGTCGGCTCATTGCCATGGTGTTTGCAGTAGAGCCATCCGCCCGCTTGATCGTGACTTCAACATCCTGTCTAGGTGACAGGTCTTTCACACCTTTCGGCAGGTTGATGTCGACGATCTCGTCACCCGTCAAACCGAGCGATTTGCGCCCTTCACCGTCTTTAAACACCAATGGCAGAACACCCATACCAATCAGGTTTGAACGGTGAATCCGCTCGAAGCTCTCAGCGATAACGGCTTTCACACCCAGCAGGCGCGTACCTTTGGCCGCCCAGTCGCGACTTGAACCCGTGCCGTATTCTTTACCTGCGACCACAACCAGCGGCGTGTTCTCACCTTCGTAACGAACCGCAGCATCATAAATGCTGAGCTGATCACCCGATGGAATGTGCTTTGTGTAACCGCCTTCAACGCCGGGCACCATTTCGTTTTTAATACGAATGTTTGCAAAGGTACCGCGCATCATCACTTCGTGGTTACCACGGCGCGAACCGTAGGAGTTGAAATCATCAACATCTACCGCCGCCTGCTGCAGGTACTCACCGGCGGGACTAACAGGCTGTATCGCACCGGCAGGTGAAATGTGGTCGGTGGTTACCGAGTCACCCAGCACTGCAAGCAAACGGGCACCAGAAATTTCCGGGCTCTGATCTATATCGTCGCCCACACTAAAGAATGGCGGTTGTTTAATGTAGGTAGATTCTTCCCAGCCGTAAGTGCCCGACTGATCAATCTTGATCGCCTGCCACTCAGGTGGGCCAGAAAACACGTCCGCGTACTGGCGATCGAACATATCGGCAGATACCTGCGCGACCACAGTGGCAACTTCTTTTGATGACGGCCAAATGTCTTTCAGGAAGACGTCTTCGCCATTTTTACCGGTTCCGATGGGGTCGGTTTCGAGGTTGATTCGGGTCGTACCGGCAAATGCGTACGCAACCACCAATGGCGGCGATGCGAGCCAGTTAGTGCGAACTTCCTGATGCACCCGGCCCTCAAAGTTGCGATTGCCAGAGAGCACGGACGACACCACGAGATCGCCTTCGGTAATGGCTTTGGAAATGTTGTCAGGCAGTGGGCCAGAGTTACCAATACAGGTGGTGCAGCCATAACCAACAAGATTGAAGCCCGTGGCGTCCAGCGCATCCTGCAAACCGGTCTTTTCAAGATACTCGGTAACCACTTTGGAGCCCGGCGCAAGCGAGGTCTTCACCCAGGGCTTCACCGTCAAACCGTGCGCCAATGCTTTTTGAGCCACCAAACCCGCGCCCAGCATTACCGCAGGATTAGAAGTGTTGGTACAGGATGTGATCGCAGCGATCACGACATCGCCATGGGACAACGAATAGTCGGCACCAGCAACGGCAACCTCAACGTCTTTGGTTTTCTCCCGGCCCTGTAAATCGAGCGCATCGTTAAACGCAGTTTTCATATCCGTCATTGCGACACGGTCGTGTGGCAGCTTGGGGCCGGCAAGACTTGGTACAACCGAACCGAGATCGAGCTCAAGCAGCGCCGCATAAGAGGCTTCCGGCGTATCCGCATCGCGCCACATACCCTGCGCCTTGGAATATTCTTCGACCAACGCAACGGTTTCGGCCGGGCGGTCAGACAACCGCAGGTAGTTAATGGTTTCGGAATCAATCGGGAAGAAGCCGCAAGTTGCGCCATACTCCGGTGCCATGTTGGCGATGGTGGCGCGATCCGCCAGCGACAGCTCATCGAGGCCATTGCCGCAGAACTCGACAAACTTGCCAACTACACCGTGGGCACGAAGCATCTCAACCACTCGCAGCACGAGGTCGGTCGCAGTGATACCGTCATTCAACTTACCCGTCAGGCGAAAGCCGACCACCTCAGGAATGAGCATGGAAATGGGCTGGCCGAGCATGGCCGCTTCGGCCTCGATGCCACCCACACCCCAGCCGAGTACACCCAGACCATTGATCATGGTGGTGTGCGAATCAGTACCTACCAACGTATCGGGATAGGCAATGGTGCGGCCGTTTTCTTCTTTGGTCCAAACCGCTTTGGCCAGATACTCAAGGTTTACCTGGTGGCAGATACCCGTGCCCGGTGGCACGACGCGAAAGTTATCAAACGCTTGCTGGCCCCAGCGCAAAAACCGATAGCGCTCGCGGTTACGTTCCATCTCAATCGCAACGTTCGCTTCAAAGGCATCGTCGCTGCCAAATTCATCAACCATCACCGAGTGGTCAATCACAAGATCGACGGGCGACAGCGGATTAATAATGCTCGGATCGTGCCCAGCGGCAACGACGGCGGAGCGCATGGCGGCCAAATCAGCCACGCCCGGAACCCCCGTGAAGTCCTGCATAAGCACCCGTGCCGGACGGTAGGCGATTTCTTCGGCACCCGGTGGATTCGCCACCGCGTCACCCAGAGTTTTAATGTCAGCGATTTTGACGGTGTTGTTATCCTCAAACCGCAACAGGTTCTCGAGCAGAATCTTGAGCGACACCGGCAGCCGGCTAAGGTCCCCGATACCGGCTTTTTCGGCTTCTGGCAGGCTGTAGTAATCGTATTCTTTGCCGCCCGCGGTGAGGGTTCTGCGGCAATTGTAGGTATCCAGGCTCATAGCGCGAACTCCGGCTGATCTGAAGTGAGGAAGGCCCGTCATTTTGCCTCAAATCAGCCCACCACGCGAGGCACAGAGACGCCCTAGCCCAGCAAGTCGGGCGGGGCAGAAGCTGCAGGGGCGTCTGGCGAGTCGCTCAACGAGGCCGCGTCTCGATGCTCTTCGTCCAGCACCCGCCGATACAGCGGGGATCCGCAGCGGAAGCAGAACGAGGCCTCCATTCTATGTCCCTCGGCGGAGCATTCTGGACAGGTACGAGTGTTAGCACGCGCCCGGCTCGCCTCCCCAAGCTCCGTAGTGACAATGCCTGTTGGCACCGCAATCACCCCGTAGCCCATTATCATCACGAGCGATGCAATGCCCTGACCCAGTGGGGTGGCCGGAGTCAGATCGCCATAACCCACGGTAGTGAGGGTCACAATGGCCCAGTAGATGCTTTTGGGAATGCTGGTGAAGCCGGTATCCGGACCCTCAATGACGTACATCAACGAGCCAAACACCACGACCATGGCAAGCACAGTCATGATAAACACGGTGATCTTGCGCCGGGAGTTAGCCAGCGCGGTCATGAGCACTTCGCCTTCGCCAACAAACTGTACAAGGCGTAATACCCGAAACACCCGCAGCACCCGCAGAATGCGAATCACCAGGAACGACTGGGCGCCGGGAATGAACAAACTGAGGTAAGTCGGCAAAATACTGCCGAGATCGACCAGACCGTAGAAACTTTTGGCGTACAGCATTCGGTTGTTGATACTCCACAACCGCAGTGCGTATTCAGCAGTAAAAAACAGGGTGAACACCCACTCCAGCGCGTACAGCAAGCCGCCGTAGCTAGCGTGAATGTCCGGCACCGTATCAAGCAGTACCACACCCACACTCAGCACAATGCAGATAATCAGGCCGACATCAAAGGCGGCACCGGCCGGAGTGTCGGCCTCAAAGATTATCTCACGTACCAAATCCCGAGCACTCTGCACCTCTGCTGGTTGATCAGCGGAGTCAGCGGAATTGGGATCCATTGGAGTCGGCGGTTCGGCCATAGTCGTCTCTGCGGTCAGCCTGGGGGCCAAAGGCCCCCATTATGCCGCAAGGCTGGCTGCATGCTGCAAGACCGCCCTCGGGGCTGGCTTCAGGCCACCTTTACCTCAATGCTCCGGGGGGTCGCTTCAGCCAACCGGGCAATCTCGAGGGTCAGCACGCCATTACTTGCCGTCGCTGTTACCGCTGCCTCGTCAGCATCTTTTGGCAAGCGAAACTGGCGGGCAAATTTTCCCACGGTACGCTCGGCCCGATGTATGCGGCGCGTTTCGGCAGCGGTTGGCTCCTGCTCGGCGGGTTCCGGCGCTTTCGGGCGTTCACCGGCAACGCGCAGCACACTGTCTTGGACATGCACCTCCACGTCGCTCGCGGCGAAGCCCGGCAGATCCAGTTCAATGACATACCCGGCCTGGGTTTCGACGATGTCCGCGGCCGGGGTAAAGCGAGCAGCTCTGTCCTGACGCGGTGCGTTCCAAACAATGACACTCATAATCTATCTCCTGTGTGTTGCAAATTAGACACAAAATTTATCGTGACCCTGCAGAGATGGCGCCGCTCGCTTGCTTTCAAAGCCCTTGAATAAAATTCTTTTGCCCCAAGGCGGTCGCGCTTTTAGATACTATGGGCAGGAAGTCACGAAGCCCTTGCGTTATGGGGCTGCTGGAGCAATGCAATTACTAGGTTCAGTCGTTTTCTTATCACCCCGATTGCCCTTGGGCTCGCCGTTGCCTGCAGCACGCAACCCGAAGCTGTGCTCACTGCTGGACCGGCAACGCAAGCCGGGCAAACTCAGGCACAAACTCAGGAAGAAGCGTCGAATTGGGTACATGGCGGTATGGTGTCTGTGGCCAACCCCTACGCCGCAGAGGCTGCAGCCGACGTATTACGGGCAGGCGGGCACGCCGTGGATGCGGCTATTGCGGCCCACACCGTGCTGGGGCTGGTGGAGCCACAAAGCTCAGGGATCGGCGGTGGCGCATTTATGCTGGTGTTTGATCGGCAGGCCAACAAGCTGACGGCCTACAACGGCCGAGAGCGCGCCCCGGCAACGGCAACAGGCAATCTGTTTGCTGCCGCGGACGGCACTACGATTGGCTTTCGTGAGGCCTGGCAAGGTGGCGTCTCCACCGGTGTCCCTGGCAGCGTTGCCCTTTACAAGTTAGCTCACGACGATCATGGCAAACTGCCGTGGCAGCAACCTTTTAACACAGCAATTGCGCTGGCAACCAAAGGCTTTGAGGTGTCGCCAAGACTGGCGGGTTTTTTACCGCGCATCGCACAGTTTGGCCGGCTCGATGAAGACCCAGGGGCCGCCAGTTACTTTTACCCGAACGGTACGCCGCTGGCCGCGGGCGCGCTGCGCACCAATGCCGACTACGCCCAGACGCTGTCGCGCATCGCCGCCGAAGGCCCAAGCGCGTTCTACACCGGCGAGATCGCTACGGCCATAGTTGCCGCGACCGCTCGCAATCCCCTGCCGGGACAACTCAGCCTGGCTGACCTTGCCAATTACACGGCCACTCGCGGCGAGGCTTTGTGCCTGCAAACCCGCAGCGAAAAACTCTGCACTGTACAACCACCGTCATCTGGGCTCGCAGCACTCAGTATGGTCGCACTCTATGATCACCTGGTCCCCGAAAACCCTACAGCAACCCAGCAAATGGCCGCGTTTGTCGATGCTCAGCGGCTGGCCTACGCCGATCGTGATCACTACATCGGTGACCCGGAGTTCGCCGCTATTCCTGTCGCTGATCTGCTAAACCCGACTTATCTGGCCGCACGGGCGGAACAGCGCTTTGCCCCGGATGCGTCTCCCACTCCAGGCGACCCGGGTGCCCTGTTGCGCGCAGAACCGCTGCTCAGTCGGTTTGCAGCAGACCTCCCCACCGAAACAAGCAGCACAACACACTTCTCAATCATCGACACAGCGGGCAACGCGGTTGCAATGACGGCCTCGGTGGAAGCACCCTTTGGCAACTCACGCTTTGTTCATGGCTTCCTGTTGAATAACCAGCTCACAGATTTTCGGCGCGACGCCGATGGTCTGGCACACGCCAATGCCCCACAACCCAGGAAGCGCCCACGCTCATCAATGTCCCCGGTTATGGCCTTTGCGCCAGATGGCTCCCTGCGCCTGGTAACCGGTTCGCCCGGCGGCAATTCGATTATCGCCTACGTCGCCAAGTCGCTGCTTGCCTCGCTCCGCTGGGGACTGACTGATGCCGATTCCGTGGCCGCGCCCAATGTGGTCGCTCGCGGCCCGAAGGTGCGGGTAGAAACCGCCACCGAGGCCGGTAAAACGATGGCAGCGGCCCTCAAACAACTGGGCTATCCAGTGCAGGAGCGAGAGGGCGAGAATTCGGGCCTGCACCAATTGCGGGTCAGTACAGAGGGCCTGACCGGCGCCGCAGACCCACGCCGCGAAGGCACGGTGATCAAGGTACCCTGAGGTCGACAAAAATCCGTCATTCCCAGTACAAATAGCAAATATGTTGTCTTATTTATCGGTAGAATAGAGCCATGAGTGAATTAGCGGCCCTGGCCGTTGCCTGCCAGGGCTTACCCGATAGAAACCAGTTTGCTGCTGGTGAAGATGCTGTGGATCAGGCCATCAGTCACCTCGGTTTTCTGCAGATCGATACTATTTCTGTAGTTGCTCGGGCCCATCATCACACGCTGTGGAATCGGGTACTCGACTACGAAACCTGGATGCTCGATACCGCGATTAAAGATCGCAGCGTCTTCGAGTACTGGGCACACGCCGCGGCCTACCTGCCCATGCAAGACTATCGATTCGCCCAGGTTCTCATGCGCGATATGCGCGACGGCAAATCAAGCTGGGTGCGCAGCAGGGATACCAAGCTGATGCGCCGAGTGCTGAAGCGTATCGCCGATGACGGCCCGCTGCGCTCCAGAGATTTTGAGTCGAAAAGCAAGGCCACGCGCGGCTGGTGGGACTGGAAACCCACGAAGCAGGCCCTTGAACAACTGTTCATGCAGGGTGATCTGATGATTACCGGCCGACAAGGATTCCAGAAGCGTTACGACCTGCGCGAACGGGTGTTGCCTGATCACGTCGATACGCGATTCCCGACCCCTCATGAATACGCCACTTATTTGATAGAAACCCAGCTGCGGAGCTGGGGTGCGTCACCTGAGCCTGCGTTCACCTATCAGCTACGGGGTCGTGCTCTGCGCGCGGCTGTCGTCGATGTACTTGAGGATCTTGTGCGGGAGCACACCCTCGAAGTCCGCGAACTGCAGGGGCAACGCTGGTACGTTGACGTCGCCAGACTGGCGGCCAACCAGCTCACCGTCGCAAAGCAACGCAATGGGCCGCACCGCGCCTGTTTGCTGTCGCCATTCGATAATCTGATTATCCAGCGAGATCGAATAAAGAAACTGTTTGGCTTCGACTACGTGCTGGAATGTTATGTGCCGGAAGGTAAGCGCAAATACGGCTACTTCACACTACCCCTGCTACATAACAACCGTTTTGTTGGGCGCCTGGACTGTAAGGTCCATCGCAAAACCCGGCTATTTGAAGTAAAAAGTCTGTTCTGGGAAGACGACACCGATCCAGAGCCGCTCATGGTGCCAATCGCCCAGGAGTTGCTTGGGTTCGCCCATTTCAACGGGGCCCGAAAAGTCCAGCTGGTCCCCGATACACGTCGCGGCCAGAACCGCGTCGCAAACACTGCTTTAAGTGACGCACTGGCACGCAAACAGACTGACGAGCTTGTTCACAACTAGGCACAACGTCACATCTATGCCGAACAAATTCTTGCAAACTGCTTGTTCAGTCTGTTGAGTTGCGTTGCTACCGTGAGCGCATTAAAACAGTGGTCCCTGACAGAGAACTAGTCCATGGAAATCGATCTATACACTTTTGCTTCATTCATCATGGGCGTCCTTACCGGCTGCCTGGGTGGAATATGGCTGTCAGGCCTGATCTCGTCGCATAAAGTGGAACGCCTGGAACAGAGGGTTAACGTTCTTTCGGACAACAAGTTCAAAGTAACCGGTGAGCGTGTCACTCTGAAGCAACTGGAAGAACGCCTGGACGCCGAAGCCGCAAGCATCCCAATGACCGAGGACGAGCTGCGCGAAAAGTCGGGCGAGATTAGCGAACTAACCGCCGCATTAAACGAAACCACCGCACTCACCAGCGAGCTGGCGGAGGCACTGCGCATTCGCAAAGCAAAGGTCGAGCAGTTGCAAGTCGAGCAAGCAAAATGGCTTCAGCGCAACAAGGCACTACTGATAAAATCTGGGCAAGCTGAAACCAAAATAGACGAGTTGAACAATGAAATTGCTGCCCAAAGCAAGATCAACGCCAAGCTGGAGAACGGTGAAGGCTACTCGGCTGAATCCACGATCCACGAATTCAAAGCTCAGTCACTCATGGGTGAAACCAACGCCGCATCGCCCGCCCTTGCTGCGGGTCCACACGTCACCGCAGGCTCAGATGACGCGACGGTTGACCGACTGAAGTCGCGCCTGCAAGAGATGGAATCGGAACTGCAAAACTGGGCTGACCGTGTCGATCAGCTAGAGGCACACGCGACCACGGCACCAACAGGTTCACAAACATCCGGCCTCGCCATGCTCGAAGCCGCTTTACGCGGCGAAGCAGATAAGCAAGGGTCTGTTGGTGGCGACGACGACAAGCCACATCTACTGGGTGGACGCTCCACCTCCTAGCAGCACCTCCTCGTGCCGCCGCGGTTTGACCTGACCCACCCAAAGGTTCATCTTGAGTTCAGCGCCAATCGGATATTGTGGTGGCGCTGACGATTCGGGAGACCAAAAGTGGCCACCTCAACTGTAAATTCTGCGTTACATTTCCAGGCAATCTTTGCCCGACCTGCTTTCGTTACGCGCTCATTTCTTTCTACTCCAGCGGCTAGTCCAGCGGCGTTCTGGTTGGCGTTGGCACTCGGACTCACGGCGCTATTCGTTCTCCTTGCACCCACCAAAGCCGCCGCCGATGCGAACGCGGAACTGGACGTGTTACGCGTTGACGTTCCCTTGCAGGACGCAAGGTTTAAAAATGGTGAGCTACAACTCGGCACTCTGATCACCAACACCACCTACATAGACATCAAAGACTTTAATTTGCGTGCTGTCGAACTCGAAGCCAGCAGCACCGACAACGGCGAAGTGCGTCTGAAAGTTGGCCGCTACGTAACGCCTCCGGTGCCGCTGCCCGGGCCAGATAATCAGGGCTTGCTGCGGATCGAGGCGCCCCACAAGAGCAACAAGTCATGGCGTCTGCAATTCGAAGATCGCGTTAGCATCACGTCGCTCACCGCTGTGCTCGAACCACGCAGTGACAACAGCGACTACTACGCCTCGCGCTATGTCGATCGCGGCTACACTTTCGGTCAAGACCCCAACTATCAGCCTTTCTCGAACTCGCTCGCCGACAACCGGGCCTATGACTGGTTAGCTAATCGCAACGGCTTCAGCGGTCGCTCCGCACATTGGTTCTGGCTCAACAACCCACGCAGCAGTTCCTTCTTCAACCAAAGCTACGGCGCAGGCCACCGACACAGTGCCCATTGCTACGACCGTTTCGGTCGCCACCTGGGATTTAGCAGCGGCTTCAACAGAGGGTTTGGCGGCACGACATTTAACCGCGGCCGGATAGGGAGCATAGGGTCCATTAACCGGCCGATCACCCGCACCCCCGAGGCGCCACAAGCTGTCACGCCAGTCGCGCCAGCAACGGCTTCAACGGCTAACGCGCTCCGCAATCAGGCGGCCCAGGCGGCCCAGGCGGCATTGCAACAACACACCCAGCAGGCACAGGCGCGAGCGCAGCAAATCCACGCCCAGCAGCTTCGCGAGCAGCAACTCCGCGAGCAGCAAATTCGCCAACAGCGACTCCGCCAACAGCAACGTCTGGATGCGCGCGAACAACGTACAAACCGCACCCTGGGCACTGCGCAAGGGCGAGCCAGCAACGAGCAGGCCAGGTCGCAGCGTAGGCACCAGCGCAGCAGCCAGCCCAGGGTCCAACCCAGAGCACAGCAACAACGCAACAGCGCCCAGCAACACCGCTAAGCGGCGTTCGCTGGCTAAAATAGACACCGGTGTCGGTTTTTTAGCGAAAATTCTCAGACGTAACACAAGCCAGCCGATTGCAGTCCCGCCATATTCCTCATAAAGTGACGGCGTTAGTTTTTTAACGCTTTACCGGCCAGTTTTTCCTGACAGCCTAGGACTTAGCGCCTAACCGCCGCAAGTTCGTCAGCCGTCAGCAAGGAAGATCACGAGGCAAGGATAGGAAGGCGCATGACCACAATTACTTCCGGTAGCCACAACAGCTGTTCCGCCAACACTTCAGACACCACCTCTGACACCCAGGCTGAGTCTAAACCCAGCCCGGCAGCCACCCTGACCAAAACTACGCCTGACAGAGGCGCAGCGTCTGCTCGGAAACAGTCTCTGCGAGAACAAAAGAAGGCCCAAGCGCGCGAGCGCATCCTGGTTTGCGCGCAGGAGCTCATCAACAGCCAGGGCTACGCAGACACCAAGATGCGTGGTATCGCCGCCGCCGCAAAAATGTCATACCAGACGTTGTATAACTATTTCCCAACGAAAGGGCTGATACTGCAAGAGCTACTCGCCAGAGATCTATTGAAGTTGCGCCGCCAAACCTTCGATTCAGCCAACAGCAACGACCCACTAACCACCAAGCTGCGGGACTTCGCAAAAGGTTACGTTGACGCGGTGGCCGCTAACGAACGGCACCTCTGGAAGGAGGTTTGTGCAGAACTGCTCAAAGTGACTTCCCACCATAGCTGCTTTGTTGCGCTCCTTGACGAGCAAGCGCTCAACAAGTGCTGCAATCTGTTAGCGCGTGCTCAGGCCGATGGCGAACTCGATCCACACATTGACAGCAATACTCTCGCCGGCGTGCTGTACAGCTTACTGGATGCGACACTCATACGATATTTGGTGAACGAATCAGTGAGTAAACCGCAGATACTCAGTGCGATTAGTGCGCAAATCAATCTCACAGTGACGCCGTATTTACGTTAGCGGCTCACTAGCGGCGCAAACTCACCACGTTGTTACCGCGCCTCACAGGGACGTTGGGCGTCAGCACGAGTTCCCAGGTAACTACCCCCACCGGCCGACGATAGAAGCCGCGGCAACCCACTCCACGGCCTGTAGAAAACAAGGCCACACTGGCCATCGCCGTTGTGTCTTCCGACCATAACATCGCAAGGTGGGGTTCACTCTCGAGTTTTGCCGTACCCACAAGGTTTGGACTCATACCCGCAGCAGTCACGGTGAAAGTTCCGGTCTCATCTTCGAGAATACGCACCGCAAACTCATGAGCTTCGCCACCCTCAGGTTGCAACGTCCCTTCCAGATGTTCGCCATGAGTGTCGCGTATGCTTTCGAACTTAAGCTCAACAACACTACCGAGACTTTGCCCCTCATACAAAAAGCGACCGCGCCCGGTCCAGTGTCCTGAACCAATCAACATAGTGGTGTTACAGCGAACATCTGTTAACTGTCCTCAAAAAAATCTCCGTGCTGCGGTACTTGCGACCTTGTCCGCCCGTCCTCACTAGCGAGCAAATCTGCCAGGTGCCGATCAACAGGCAGTGTTGGCGCGATAGGCACGAGTGCTCGTGAGCTTTTCTGCCGCGCATTGTTCACGTAGCTCGACACCGGATCAAGCGCGAGTGGTACAGGCAAGTGCGGCGCAAACAAGGGCATGAGACTAGCGGGATCAACATCAGGCTCAAGCCAAGCCTTGGCCTGGGCACTGCTCAGAAACACGGGCTGTCGGTGATGCAGAGCTCGAAGGTCGTCATGCGCAGCGCTCGTCACAATGGTGCAACTGTCAATACGCTCGCCGGTTGCCGGGTTGGTCCAGCTATCCCAGAGACCGGCCAACATGAGGCCCTGATCCTGCGCTGCACGAACATAAAATGGCAGCTTTTCGCGCTGCCGGGTTTGCCATTCGTAATAGCCCGTCACCGGCACCAAACAACGCTGGCTACGAAAGGGTTTCGCAAACGCACGCTTCTGCGCCAACGTCTCCGATCGGGCGTTGAACATCGCATACCGAGTGTTCAGCTCCTTTGACCAAGAGGGCGTCAACCACCAGCGCATCACTCTGGATTCGTAGTTGCCAGCGGGTGCAGCTCGGACCACCAGCAATGGCTCACTCGGAGCCAGGTTGTGGTTTGTTTCAGGCGTTGCAGCAATGCCAAAGGCCTCCATGAGCAGTGCCGCCAGCGGATCAGCAGTCACGTTCAATCGTCCGCACATACTATTCCTGCACCAGCTCAGACATTTGCCGGGTGCCAGGAACAGCCAGATCTTTGTGTAGATCTCTCGTGGCATACATAAGGGCGGTCAGACCGATAAGCAGCAACATCGTCCCCATCACCAGGGCGTAGTCCTCAAGCTGCAACAACACAAACAGAGTGACATACAAACCCAGCAACACGCCAACAATGGTCGCTGTGAGTACCCGCTGATTTTTTTGCCGCTTCGTCATGCTCCAAGTATACGCTCCCAATAGCCCAACTATCAGCGTTGTTGCCAGCACATAGCTCAGCGCAAAATTCAGGTGCTCACTGGTGGCAAGTAACGTCATGTAAAACATAATAAGACCCAGACTGACCACGGCGTACTGCACAACATGAAACTCTGTTCCTCCACTCAGCTCGAAACACAAAAAGGTGAGGAAAGTGAGCGCGATAAACAGCAGGCCATATTTAGTACCCCGATCAATGATCGTGTACGTAGTAACCGGGTTATAAAAACTGACACCCATTTGCTGACCTGACATCGAGCGTGGCTGGTCTTCGTGCACCCAGATGGCGGGTAGATTTCGTGCGAGACCATGCACCTCCCACACCGCGTCAAATCCAGCCGCTGACAGCTCCCGACGGACGGGAGAGTGCGCTCCATTAAAACTTGGATGCGGCCAGCTGCTTGCCAGAGTAAACCGCGTGTTGCCTCCCAGCGCATTCACTGCCAGCCGCTGGGTGGTGCCAAGGGTCAATTGCAGCTCGAACGGAGTCGTTTCGTTGGCCTCCGACGCGGCCTTGATGGTCACAGGCACTTGTACGCTGGCCCCTATAATAGCTTGCAGGCTGCCCGCCTCTAGCACCCCTGTTGAATCACCCCACATCATGCTCTGGGGCCGGGTTGCACCGTTTTTCGTGGTACCCAGGCGAATCGCTCTGGGATCGCTAATGCCAATTACAAGCTTGGCTCCAGAGAAATCTACCAAGCCCTTGTTGCTACCCAGTGAACTCAAGTATTCCTCTACGCGCGCTCGCGGATTCGCAAACGCACCACTGATGTGTACTTCCGCAGCAAACAGGGCAATTTGATAAATCGCACGCTCTCGCAACTCGTAGTCAACAGCGCCGTCAATCACCAGCTCATCGGGCAAGAGCACCACGTGCTTGCGTACAATTTGATTTTGCGCCCGGGTTGCCTGCGCGTTTCTCGCCCAGCCACCAACGGGCTCCGTTGGCACATAGTCCACCGGCACTACCAACACAGGACCGGTAAGCACTTGCGGCAAGCCCCAGCTGTCTGCGACTTCGTGTCGGGCCTGATCGAAGTAACCACGACGTTCAGTGGCGACGCCATCGACAATTCCCAGTGGAATAATGGACGCGAGCCCCAACAAAACAACCAGTATAACGCGCACACTCGACTTGGTTGGGGTGATAGCAGAACGAACTGTGCTCATAACGGCACCTCAAAAACTAGTAAGCCTGCAGAGTGCGGCCCGCGTTGCTTCACTTCTACGCTCTAAAGTGAAATGCTCCCTCATGACGCGAAATCGCGTCGGCTTCTGCACCGCTTTGGCACTGTGCAGCGCAGTTATGACACAAAGCCGTATTACCCGGAGCTCAATGACTAATCGTTCTAAACCCGATCACCCCCCCATCGCCGCTCGCAAGAAGCATAGTTTTACGCACCATGGCATCCGCGTTGAAGATCACTATGCGTGGTTACGCGACCCCGGCTACCCGGAGATCAAGAGCCCCGCAATCCTCGCCTATCTAAACGCCGAGAACGACTGGTTCGATACGCAGATGGCACCCCTGACCGGGTTAACCGATAAACTGTTCGAAGAGCTAAAAGGCCGGCAAGCACAGGATGATGCGTGTGTGCCCTATCAACAGGACGGCTGGATGTATCAATGGCGCTTTGCCCATGGCGCGCAATACCGCACCTGGTGGCGCTGGCCGGTTGATACACCACAGGCAGAAGTATGCTTTCTCGATGAACCTGCCCTCGCAGACGACGCTGAATTTTTCCGCCTGGGCGGTATGAGTATTAGCACGAGCGGACAGTTTCTGGCGTATTGCGTTGATACCAGTGGCGGCGAGCGTTACTCCATTAGAATCAGAGATCTGTTCAGTGATACGCAGCTGGATGATCAGATCGACAACACCGGCGGCAGTGTCACTTGGGCGGCAGACAACAACACCCTGTTTTACACCTTGCTATCAGAGCAATGGCGCCCTTACGTGGTCAAGCGCCACACACTGGGTGAATCAGGCGCAGATGACGTTGCCGTTTATACCGAAAGCGATGATAGTTTCTTCGTAGACGTCTCCACTACCCAGTCCGACGCCTACATCGTGATCACCAGTGGTGACCACATTACCTCTGAATTGCGCGTGCTTCCCAGCAACAACCCGAGCGCAGAGCCACAGCTGATTACCCCCCGAACAACGGGTCACGAATACGACATTGATCATCGCGGCGAGCACTTCTACATTCTCAGCAACGACACCCATAAAAATTTTCGCCTTGTGAAGGCGCCAATAAGTGCACCCGAACAGAGCAATTGGCAAAGCGTCATCGATGGTAGCGATGACCACTACCTCACAGATTTCGTCTGCTTCGACAACCTGTTAGTGGTCGAAGAGCGAGTTCAGGGCCTCGATCAGATCCGGCTGATCGACAATGACAATAACCAGCACTACATTGAGTTTCCCGAACCGACTTACAGCGCTGGCGTCGGCACCAACGCGAACTCCCACTGCGAGCTGTTGCGTATTGGTTACAACTCGATGGTGACGCCCACCACCGTATGGGATTACAACCCACAAACACGAAAGCTCTTTACTCGCAAAGTGCAAGAGATTCCGAGTGGCTATGATGCGCAGGCCTATGTCAGCGAACGCAAGATGATAACGGCTCGCGATGGTGCAGCAGTGCCCGTCAGTCTGGTACGAAGAAAAGATACCGCGGTAGACTCAAAAACCCCGCTTTACCTGTATGGCTACGGCGCATACGGCAGCGCCATTCCACCGGGCTTTTCAACGTCACGCCTGTCATTACTCGATCGCGGGTTTGTGTTCGCCATTGCCCACATACGCGGCGGCGACGATCTCGGCTATCACTGGTACGAAGCGGGCAAACTGGCACATCGAACGAACACCTTTAACGACTTTGTCGATGTTGCACGCGGGCTTATCGATTCAGGGCTGAGCTCCGCCGGTCGCATTGCGATCGCGGGGGGCAGTGCCGGTGGCGAATTGATGGGAGCCGTGGTGAACCAAGCGCCGGAGCTGTGGGGGGCTGTGGTATCCCACGTGCCATTCGTCGACGTACTAAACACGATGTGTGACGCCGATTTGCCACTAACACCAATGGAATGGCCAGAATGGGGTAATCCGCTCGAAGACCAAGTAGCGTTCGAATTTATTCGCAGCTATTCGCCCTACGACCAGTTACGACGGGGCGCTTACCCACCCATGCTGGTGACCGCAGGTTTGCATGATCCGAGGGTTACTTATTGGGAGCCCGCAAAGTACGTTGCGAAACTACGACACCTAAAAACGGATACCAACACCTTGCTATTAAAAACCAACATGGGTGCTGGTCACAGTGGTAAATCAGGGCGCTTCGATTCACTGCACGAAGTTGCCGAAGAGTACGCTTTTGTGTTGAGAGAGCTGCTTGGTGGAGAGATTGTTAGAGAGTCGGTCGAAAAGACTGCTTAACCCGCAATCTAACCTTCTTATAACTAGCCTTCTTTTTAACTAGCCTTCCATTTCGTGTTCAAGATCACGGCCTTTGGCATCGTTCACTTGCTTCATGCGGCGGCGAATAATGTTCTGCACCACATTAACCGTGGTCATGTCGTGCTCCATTTGCCGGCCACAGCTATCGCAGTGAATGACGTCGTCTGCGTTTACGCAGTCCAACAGTTCACTGTACGCCAGGCGCGAAACAAATTGACAGTCGCTACATTCCAACCCAACGGTGGGATCGACGCCGATGTAGTCCATGACAAGCCTCCAAGACTCAATAATCCAAAGCGTGACGCGGTCCTCGCGACACCACTCCAGGCATTCTATCTAAGCCTAGTACCGAAACCGTGAGCTACCAACCACAATCAGCCAACCCAGGCTTCAAGGAATGAGAACTCGCTCACGTCGCCTCGCCATTTTGCAGTTCTGAGCGAAATTCAGGCGCTGCAATCGCGATGAGGCGCCGAGCTCTTTCTGGCATGGACAGATCCCGCAAATGTGCTACACCGTGCTCGGTGACCACCATATCTACATCGCTCCGCAGGGCAGTTACCATTTCTACTCGCCGGACTATTCGTGAAACCGAGCCACCACGAGCTGTCGACGGCAGCGCCACAATCGAGCGACCCCCTCTGGAGCCACGGGCGCTACGCATGAAGTCGACTGAGCCTCCTGTACCCGAGATTTGTCGACCGCCAGCAAACTCACCATTTATCTGGCCTAAAAGATCAACCTGTACCGCAGAGTTAATCGACACAAAGTTATCAAGTTGAGCGATCACCGCCGCCTCATGAGTGCGGTTGGCACCAACCAGAAGCACATCATCTCTCGCCGCTAACCGGTCTATAAAGCCACCACTGCCCAAAGCCATACCCGCCACGTGTTGTCCCACATCCAGCGTTTTTCGCGCACCGGTAATCACACCCTGTTCAATCAAATCGAGCACCTCGTCGTCAATGAGACCCCCATGAAAACCAAGATCTCGCTTATCACCAAGTGCGGCGAGCACGGCGCCCGGAATGGCACCAATGCCAGTTTGCAGACAGTCACCATCGCGAATGAGCGAAGCTACATGCTCACCTATCTGCTGCGCCACCAGGTCTTCCTTTGTGCTTGCAGTACTCAAAAATTCTGGAGCATCGCTCGCTCCCGTAACCAGATAATCAAGTCGCATGGCAAGTGGCGCACCCATTGGCGCCACAAACCCCTCATTAAGTTGCGCGACCACCAGTGTGGTCGGGTTAGCCACTGCGGCCTCAACAAAATCGGCGTTTAGCGCGAACCGCAGCTCGCCACTAGCGTCTCGCGCAACCTGCAACAACGCAATGGCCACAGGGTTCTCTAACAGATAGTCATACACCCGGCGCATGTGAATGGACACGTAGTGCAACCTGTCGACTGCCGCGTTCTTTAGGGCAGAGGTCATGAAAAACACGGTCTGTTCTGTGTCCGCAGCAAGCGCCGTAAAATCCATCTGATTGAGCCCCGGCAGCGGAAACTGCACAAAATGCAAACCGGCGGCCGCTTGCGGTTGGTTACGCAAGGTCGCGATCATTGCCGACGGTTCACCGGAGCTGCCTGCCACATATACCCTGGGCCTGGCAGCAGCCCCACCGCTCCTGCCAACCGCGCCCCGCTCTGCGCCCAATTCTCTGGCAAGACGGCGCAATAGCGCGGGAAAGTCCTGCAGCGCAAGCGTGATTGGACGTTGTGACATTGAAGATTCTCTATATGCTGAAACGGACTCGAACACCCGAGATTGCACCATTACAGCACCACCCGCCAACAACCTAGACACTAAAGACCAGGTGCTGGCCTTGTTTGAGCCTCTGGTTCGAGACTATTTCTCCACCACCTTCGCAGCGCCTACTAACGTTCAGCTAGCAAGCTGGCCAGTTATCGCACGCCGTGAGCATGCGCTGATCACGGCTCCAACAGGGTCGGGCAAAACCCTCACTGCCTTCTTGTGGGCACTCAACAAATACAGCAGCGGCGAGCTTCAGCCCGGAGTGACTTCGGTGCTGTATGTCTCGCCACTGAAAGCGCTGAATAACGACATTCGCGCCAACCTGCTCGATCCGCTGAAGGCCCTGGAGGAGAGCAACCCTGGCTTCCCCGCATTGAGCGTTCAGACCCGCAGCGGCGACACGCCACAAAACGAGCGCCAGCGCATGCTGCGGCGCCCGCCCGAGATTCTTATCACCACACCGGAAAGTCTGAGTCTACTACTCACCAGTGTGCGGGGCAGGCAAATGCTCGGCCATATCGATACTGTGATTCTCGATGAGGTGCATTCAATTGTGAACAATCGACGCGGTGTACAACTCCTCACCGCACTAGAGCGCCTTTGCTGGATGGGGCTTGAGCCACAGCGCATCGCTCTCTCAGCTACCGTTAAGCCACTGGAAACCGTGGCCCGCCAGGTTGCAGGGTTTACAGCACCCGGCAAACGCCGAGCCATCAGAACTATTCGTGCCGACCAGTCTAAAGCCATCGACTTTCAGGTCAAACTGCCCGACGGTGCGCTGGACGTGGCCGCCGATGGCAAGAAGGTCTGGGAACCCTTAACTGACGCCTTCAAAGAACGGCTGCGCGCCAACACGTCTACTTTGTTCTTTACCAACTCCCGACGGCTGGCAGAAAAGATCACCCTGAAACTCAACACCGAGACTACGGCGCCGCTGGCTTACGCTCATCACGGTTCTCTGGCGAAGGATATTCGCCACACGGTAGAACAGAAACTCAAGGGTGGCGAACTACGCGCCATAGTTGCCACCAGTTCGCTGGAAATGGGCATTGATATCGGCAGCCTCGATGAAGTCGTGCTCATTCAATCCCCACCCAGCGTGTCGGCCTCTCTGCAACGCATTGGACGTTCAGGTCATCGCGTGGGCGAAACCAGTGTCGGCACCCTGTTCCCCACCCACTCGCACGATTTTTTACATGCAGCTGCACTCGCGGCGGCAGTAAACGCGCGCGATATCGAACCCCTGGCAGTGACCCAAAATCCACTCGATCTTCTGGCGCAGCTTATTGTGGCCACCACCGCCTCAGAAGACTGGGACGTGGATGAGCTGTATCAAATGATCACTCGAGCGGCGCCCTATCACGATCTGCGTCGGGAACACTACGACGCCGTTATTGAGATGCTTGCCGGCCGTTATTCCGGCATGCGCATTCGCGAACTCGCACCCAGAATCACTTTTGACCGCCTGGACAACCGGATTCGCGCCACCCGCGGTGCCGTTATGGCCTTCTACAGTTCCGGCGGCACCATTCCCGATCGCGGCTATTTCAAACTACGCCACGCTGGCTCCGGGCAAGTCATTGGTGAGCTTGATGAGGAGTTCGTTTGGGAAGCTACCATTGGCGACACCTTCAACCTCGGCTCCGGTCACTGGCAGATTCAACGCATCACCCACGACGACGTGCTGGTAAATCCGGCTCCTGCAAATGTTATGGCTCCACCATTCTGGCGCAGTGAATCGGTAAATCGTGACTACCATTTCTCCACCTATATCGCGTCCGTACTTGACGACGCCGAGCGACTACTACACCAGAAACAACGACCTGCGCTCCATCAACAACTCATCACAGACCACGGTTTTGACTCGCCAGCAGCAGACACGCTGGTGGACTACCTGGAACGTCAGCGCGACCACAGTGGTCCGCTACCCGGCCGCAACAGAATTGTTTTGGAACAGGTAAACACCGGGCCCGCGGGTTTTCGCAGCAGCGGCGGCGAACGCCAACTAATCATTCATACATTTTGGGGGGCGCGGGTGAATCGTCCCTTTGGGTTGGCATTGGGGAACGCCTGGCGCGAGCACTTTGGCAACCCTCCCGAGCTGCAGGCTGACAATGACGCACTGATCATCCAGCTCACTCAGGACACTGATCCCGATGAGGTTATGGGGTTGGTTACAGCTAACAATCTGCGCGGCCACTTGCGCGAAGCACTGGAAGATTCCGATTTTTTTGGTGCCCGGTTCCGCGAATGTGCGGGACGGGCGCTACTTCTTACCCGCAAAAAATTTAATCAGCGTCTACCCCTGTGGATGACACGGCTACAAAGCAAAAAACTACTGAGTGCAACTAAACCACTCACCGACTTCCCAATTCTGCTTGAAGCGTGGCGCACTTGCCTCGAAGACGAGTTTGACCTCACCAACCTGGAACGCCTGCTCGAAGAACTGCAAGACGGCGAGATTAGCTGGCGCTTCGTTAGCACCAGCACTCCCAGCCCCTTTGCTGCAAACCTGTCGTGGAACCAGATCAACCAGTACATGTACGCGGACGATACGCCTGAAGCACGCGGCCGCAGCAACCTGCAAGATGACTTACTCTCCAGTGCAATCGCCCAGCGCCCCAGTGTCTCTAGAGCGGTGATTGAAGAGTTTCTCGACAAGCGCAAGCGCACCCACCCCGACTACGCACCTGAAGACCCTGCGGAGTGGCTAGAGTGGGTCAAAGAGAGAGTATTGCTAGCACCGGAAGAATTGCCTGCTGAGTTTCATCCGATAAATATTGCCGAAGGGAAAGGGACTACGAGTGCACCCTTGGTCGAGCTACGCAACGCGGGGCAGCGCTGGTTTGCCCACGCAGAGAACGCCTGGTCGCTATGCGCCGCCTTCGAGCTGACAAGCGAAGTCGAATTACCAGATCGCGACGATGATCGCGATGTCACAGCATTTACCCAGGAAATTCTCAGCTTTCACGGCCCACTCACCCACGCCGAACTTGAGGTGTTGCTCCCACCAATTGCTGTCGCTGCACTGACAAACGCGACCTATCTCGTAACTGGTGCGCTAGTCACGGACGACCACCAGGAATATTTCTGCGATGTTGAAAACTTCGAAATACTGCTACGTTTTCAACGCCGTGCCAGCCGCCCCACCATCGAACCAAAGCCCGTCGATAGCTGGCCCGGTTGGCTGGCCCACTGGCACAACGCGGGAGCAAGCAACACCGACGTTGCACTGGAACAACTCCGAGGATTCAGCGCCCCCGTAAAAACGTGGCTACGGGAGTTACTGCCACCACGCCTGGCACCTGAATCGCTGCCGGTAGATGCCGACAACGCCGGCGCACAGACGATACTCGCTCAGGCATTCATCGCACTCGATCTTGGCTGGCTCGGCGCCGGCGGCGAACGCATAACTATTGACTATGCAGAAAATCTGCAATGCCGCACAACAGCCACGAGCGAACTTGCTGAACTGTTCGTCGACAAGAACGCCCGCTACGCTTTCACCCAACTTCTCGATGCAAGTAACGCAAGCGCCGAAGAGTTCAACACCGCACTTTGGCAGGCGGCATGGCAAGGCCAGGTGACCAGTGACTCACTGGACACACTGTTGGTGGGTGATCGCGCTGCTTTCAAACTCAGCGGCCACACCAGCTCGCGCCGGGCTCGCCGGGTCACTTGGCCAGGCGCCTGGTCACTGCTGGAAGCGCCATCTGCTGAGCCTGACCCTCTTGAGAGACTGGAAACTCACAAACAAAACGCTCGAGTGCTGTTGGAACGCTACGGAGTACTCTGTCGGGAACTCGCTAATCGTGAGGGGGGAGCGTATAAATGGCGCAATCTGTTTGGTGCCCTGCGAGTAATGGAACTGGCAGGCGAAGTAGTCAGCGGCGCCTTCTTCGCCGACTTCTCTGGGCCCCAGTTTGCAACCCCGAACGCTGTGCGAGAATTTGCCGCCCGTTGGACGCCACGCGATATTTTCCTAAGCGCACTTGATCCTATTAGCCCAAGCGGCCTGGGGCTCGTCTGGCCAGATACTTCCTTACCACACCGCCGCCCCGGTAATCACCTGATCATGGTTGCAGGCAAAGTGGTCGCCTTCAGCGAAAACAACGGCAGCCGTTTGCGCTTTATCAGTCCGCCAGACTCAAAGGCCACGGTTAAAGCCTGCGTACTACTTCGCGGGCTCAATCGGGTGAGCGCACGTATAGCACTGAAAGAGATTAACGGCGAATCGGCTCGAAAAAGTCCTTACCTACGCGGGCTAGAGCAGCACTTCGAGGTTCATAGCGATCATAAAGGGGTTTATCTGGAAACCTGACTTAGAAGAGCACTACTGGCCGGTAAACTTGGCGTCGCGTTTTTCAAGAAACGCGCCAACCCCTTCTTTGAAATCAGCGCTGCGTCCAGCTTCGTTCTGCAAGCGCGCCTCCAGATCAAGTTGCTGTTCGTAGCTGTTGTGCCAGCTATCCCAATACGCGCGACGAATGAGCGCCAGTGACTTTGGTCCGTTAGCGAGCTTGTTGGCAATCTCCATCGCTCCAGTCATTAACGTCTCATTGTCGTCGTATAGTCGGTTAATCAAACCCCACTCCATGGCCTGTTCCGCCGGCAGCCGTTCCGCCAACATCGACAGCTCCATAGCTCGCCCCCAGCCAATGAGACGAGGTAGCATAAATGTAGACCCCCCATCAGGAATCAGCCCAATGCGCGCGAAGGCCTGCAGAAAAAACGCATTTTTCGATGCGCAGACAATGTCACCCATGAGCGCAAAGCTCATACCGACGCCCGCAGCCGCACCGTTTACTGCTGTAACTACCGGAATATCGAGTTCGCGGATGCTGAACAACAAGGGATGATATCCAGAGCGCAATACAGAGCCTGAAGGTTTTGATTTACCGCCTGCGTTGTCAGCGCGACTTTGCAAGTTAGCGCCGGCGCAAAAACCTCGGCCATTACCGGTGAGCAACATGCAGCGTGCATCGCTATCGGCCAACTCATCTACCACCTGGGTAAAGTCGGCCAACATCTCGGGCCCAACCGCATTCATAACCTCAGGGTGGTTTAACCGCACGACGGCAATCTTGCCTTCGTAATCGATCGTCACCCTGGACTCACCATTGGCCTGTTGCGTCACAAGCTGTGCATCGGACATGATTTGATCTCCCAGTTATCGTCCAGACCCTCAAGATACCTCAAATCGCGCGCCAAGTTGCCCCAATTGACAACAAACAAAGCGGCACCTGAAAACGCAATGCGGCAAGTGCAAGAGGCGCAGCTGCCTGGCAACACACCGTCGCGTTAAACAGGGTTATGGGGCATATTAGAGGGATGAAAACCGCGCAACCGCAACTCATCGACTGTCGACTGGCAACGGTTCAGGATGCATACCGGCTGGCGCGCATGTCCAGAGATTACGTCGAGCGCGGCCATGGCTGGAGTTGGCAAGCCCCCCAAATACTGCGCTGCATCCGCGGCTGTGAATCAGTTGTTTTGTGCGCCAGCGTCACCGCACCCAATAGCCCACCTACTAACCCGGTTGTCGGGTTTGCAATCATGGAGTTTGGTGAGCACCGGGCGCATCTCAGCTTGCTTGCAGTGACACCACGCATGCGCCGCCAGGGTGTTGCCAATACGCTGCTAAGCTGGCTCGAAAAATCCGCCATGGTAGCCGGCATTGCAGAACTAACGCTCGAAGTGCGCGCGCAGAATGTCGGCGCAAGACGCTTTTATGCAAAGCTCGGCTTTGACGAAATTGCCCATATCCCGCGCTATTACAGCGGCCGCGAAAATGCCTATCGGCTGCGCAAAAAAATTAGAGAACCCTTTGATGATTGAACTAGCCCTCGCAGAAAAGATTCGCAGCAGCGCAGCTCGGCGCGAACAAGAGCGCGAGCTCCAGCCAGAGGTTGCGGGGCAACTCGCCCGCGCAGGCATGTTCAATATGCTGCTTCCCAAAACCTATGGTGGCCGCCAAGTAGATCCCCATGTCTTCATAGATACACTAATCAGTGGCGCCCGGGCAGATGGCGCGGTGGGTTGGTGCATGATGATTGGCAACACCACCAGTTTGCTGAGCGCATCGCTGTCTGATCACTGGGCACAGGAAATTTACGGCGCCAACCCCGAGGTAATCACCTGTGGCGTTACGGCGCCCTACGGTCGGGTAACTCGCGAAGGGGACGATCTGCGCATATCCGGACGCTGGCCCTACGGCTCCGGAGGCAACGTGTCAGAGTGGATATCCGGCGGCTGTCTGCTCAAGGACGATGCCAATCCACCGCAACAAATCCTGGCTTTCTTTCATAAGAGCGATGTCACACGGCACGATAACTGGAACACCTCAGGATTACGGGGCACCGGCAGTAACGACTTTGAGGTCGAAAATGTTCTGGTCCCAAAGGGGCGCTGGATAGTACTCGGCGGCCGGCCACGCATCGATGAACCACTGTATCGCTTCCCGACCCTTGGACTGCTCGCACTAGGGGTAGCTAGCGTCAGTGTGGGCATAGCGCAACGCGCGATCGAAGCGTTTACGGAACTCGCCAACGAGAAGACCCCCACCGGGAGCAAGCGCAGTCTGGCAACCCGCGAGTCGGTGCAAAAAGACCTGGCGCGGGCAACGGCCTGCGAGGCATCCGCGCGCGCCTATATGCATGCAACCGCAGAGGAAGCCTGGGTAGGCGCACAAAATGGTGAACGCATCAGCAGAACGCAAAAAGCCGGTTTGCGCCTGGCCGCCAGCAATGCAGCCTGGCAGAGCGCGGAGGCCGTTGACCTGTTGTATCACGCGGCTGGCGGCTCATCGATCTATGCAGAAAACGTGTTGCAGCGCTGTTTTCGCGATGTCCACGTGACCACCCAGCACATCATGGTGGCCCAACCCACCTACGAGATGCTGGGGAAGATTCCGCTAGGGCTCGATGAGAAGGTCATGCTCTAGTGCGGATTTTATTAGACCGCCGCAGGGGCTGAAAACTGCTCGCGCAGAATGCGTTTGAGTATTTTGCCGCTGGGGTTGCGTGGAATCTCATCGACAAATGCGGCGGCTTTGGGCTGTTTGAATGCGGCCATCTTGCCCTCGCAAAAATTCAGCACTTCAGCCTCGGTCAGGTCATCGCGCGTACGGACCAGAATTGCCAGCGGACTCTCTCCCCACTTCGCGCTCGACTGCCCAATCACAGCCGCTTCGGCGACATCTGGATGCGACATCAGTACGTTTTCGAGCTCCGCCGGATAGACGTTTTCACCACCAGAAATAATCATGTCCTTCATTCGATCCTGAATGAACACATAACCGTCCTCATCCATAATGCCGACGTCGCCAGTACGTAACCAGCCATCTACCAGAGTCTCTGCCGTCGCATCGGGTCGATTCCAATACTCCTGCATTATGTGCGCGCCACGCACCCAAACTTCGCCCGCCTCTTTACGCGCGAGTTCTGTACCGTCGTCCTGGGCGATCTTCACCGCACTAAAGTAGAACGCCTTGCCCGTTGAGCCGGGCTTCTTGTCGACATAACCAAGATCCATAACACAGGCTGGACCACAGGTTTCGGTCAGTCCGTACACCTGCAACAGGCACACGCCAAGCTCGTGGTAGGCCTCGGTTAAGCTAACGGGCACGGGTGCCGCACCAGTCATCATCCAACGCAGTTGAGCGTAGCCTGCGGGCTCGGGTTGCTTTACCTGCAACATAAAGTTCAGCATCGCTGGCACCATCAGCCCTACCGTAACCTTCTGGTTGACAATCAACTGCCATGCTCGAGACGGGTCGAAGGAGCGCATTACCACACAGGTAATGCCGCGATAGATGTTGACAGTTAAGGGTGTGAGCGCACCAACATGAAACATGGGTAGTGGCGAAATAAACACGTCGTTGTCGTGGTAATCACAACTGGCTGCAATGGTGAGCACACCCCAAAAAGAGGTGTGATGCGTGTGCACGACGCCTTTAGGCAGTCCAGTAGTGCCCGAGGTGTACATGATATAGAGCATGTCGTCATCAGTGGCACCGTACTCGGGCGGCGTTGCATCCCCGGAATTCCGAAACTCGTTGTAGCTCTGGGCGAAGTGGGCAATTTCGGTGTTGCCATCAACCTGCAACCAGTGCGTTATATCGGTCTTGTCACCACGGCTGTGCAGTTCTGCCACGCCGTCAAGAAACTCTTCACCAAAAATCAGCCGGCGCGTACCGCTGTCTTTGAGAATAAACTCGAGCTCATCGGGCACTAACCGCCAATTTAGCGGCACCACCACGGCGCCGATGGTTGCAAGGGCAAAGTAGGACTCGACAAACTCGGCGCTGTTCATGATGAGCAAACCAACCCGCTCACCCTTTTCAACCCCTGCCGCCACAAAGGCGTTACCTAACTGACTGACCCGTTCGTGTAACTCAGCAAAAGTGAGCGTGAAGTCCTGATCGCCGTCAACATAGGCCAGCCGCTCCGGGTTGAGCGTTGCCCTATTGCGCAACAGCGCCCCTAAGTTAATGTCGTTCTGCATCGCGTTATTCCTCCCAGCAGCTGCCGCCCAGCAGCAGCAACATAGTGCCTTGTCGTCCAGTTGTCAGCCAATCTTCGCCCGCTCGCCACTCACTCTTCACCCCTCTTCACCCAAGAGAGAGCCGCCATAAGTTTCTGGAAATGCAGCAGAAACATTATGTAATAGCATTGTTACAAAAAGCCCCCGATAAAGGTTTCTTTATAACCATTTCTAGGCAATAGTGCGGCCTTCTTCGGCGGGTTACCCCGCCCTAGAAACCCAGGCGTGGCGCGGTGTCTCTCTCCCCTTCCTCCCTAGCCGCGAAGGCAGCCCCTAACAGGGCTGTCGCCACGCCACCTTTTCCCCAATTCAGCCCCGTTTACCTCCGCATACCCCTGTGATCTATGTACTGGACAGCATACTGCTGGTCTGTACAATCGGATGCCCATTTAGCCCAGGCGACCCTGTTAGGCCATGACTGACGCCCCAGAGCGCGATACAGATAGCGATACGGATCTGTACAAGATTGGTAACGTCGCCAAACTGACGGGTATCGCGGTGGAGCGCCTGCGGGCCTGGGAGCGGCGCTATGGCCTGACACCGGCCAGTCGCGAGGGGAAAACACGCTTTTTCAGTGCCACCCAGGTCGAACGTCTGCGGCGTATCAAGCGTTTGATTGACCAGGGCCATCCCGTCAGTACGCTCATCAATCTGAGTGACACCGCCCTGAACGAACGCCTGCAAGCCCTGGCCCCGGTCGCCCTCGAGGCGGCCCCCACCGCCCCTGCCGTCGCCCTCGTTGGCACTCAGCTGCTAATGCTTGAGCAAGACACCACCGAAGCGACCCGGGTGAACGTCATGGGGCGCTGGGTAAACATCGACGTTTGCTTGCCCGCGATTGCCGCATTGCCCGCCGCCGAAGACCTGCCAGACGTACTTGTTGTGTTACAGGGATCAGTAACTCCCGAGAGCCTGGATAAACTAGATAGCCTGCCTGGGACAGTAAAAAAGCTGGTGATTTACCATTATGCGACGGACTCTGGTTTGTCCACAGCAGCCGACCGCGGACTTATGTTGCTGCGCTGGCCCGTACAGTGGAAGGACATAGAGCAGGCTGTCGCCAGCCTCATTCGCGCTCCCCTAAAAGCCGGCCGGCATGCCCCACGCCGCTTCAGCGACGAACAACTCTTCACCATCGCAAGCGCCTGCGGCTCACTTGTAGGGAGCAGCGGCTCACTTGTAGGGAGCAGCGGCTCACTTGT
>CAZSYU010000013.1:0-1744 GCA_964611345.1 uncultured Pseudomonadales bacterium | reverse complement strand
GGCTCACTTGTAGGGAGCAGCGGCTCACTTGTAGGGAGCAGCGGCTCACTTGTAGAGAGCAATGGCTCAGTCGCCCCCCAGCAGGGTCTGGCCTGCGCGTGCCCAGCTGAACTGGTTCATCTCATCAGCGCTCTGAATGCCTTCACGGAGCACAGTGCCGCGTGCGGCACGCCAACAGCAGACCGCCAAGCACCTGCGCAGATGCCCCGCCACGCGCTCATCGCAGAACGCACCAGCAACGCCCGACTGGAACTCGAACTGGTGCTGGAAGATTGGGTCGCTGCGGAGGGCTTGTTACCGGCTCCAAACTGATTTTCGGAACAAAACCTGTACAAAACTCAAAGATTCGCGCAAAAAATGGAATTAAAGTGAATAAATCGGTTGACACGCCGCTTGTACAGTACATAATGGACCCCAGATTCAGTTCAGGCGTGAAAGCGACTTCCAAGCAGTCCTCCCTTTCAAGTGTCCTTCCCCCAAAGGAAGCCGTCATCAGAGCTAGCCTCTGACACGCCTTTTTTATTCGAGTCGCAGCTCCCGCCAGTCGCGGGCCGGCTCAGTAACAGACAAACCGCCGCCGGCGGTTTTTTTGTGCCTGCCTCTTTTCGACCAGCTCTTTTCGACCACTTTCATCCACTTTCATCGCCATTTTGTGAGCGAGTTGCGCCAGTTTTTCGCCGCAGCAGCTATGCTGCGCCTATATACGGGATACGGGCGAAGAACCGCCTGCTTGAGCCGGTGCCAAGACCCCAAGCAGCCCAGAAAATGGAGGCAATAACCAAGATGGACACTGGTATGTCCGCCAGAGCTCCTGGCCTGAAACACAGTCGCACTCTGGCAGTCGCCCGTGCGCTGGTCGCTCTGGCACTGCTCGCTCTGGCACTGCTCGCTCTGGCAGGGTGCAGCTCCGAGGAACGAGTGAGTACGGTTTCTGTGCTCGCCAATGCCGATTGCAGGGGCGTGCCGCAGGGAGTAACCGAAGTAGAGTTCGCCGACATAGCGCGCTTCACGGGCAGCAGGATGGTCAACTCGACCGTGACTAGCGACCCCGCCGCGCAAGACTTGCCTTTGCTGGTCGCCCTGTCTCGCGGACCACAGCCTTCCCGCGGCTTTGAACTGCATCTCGCGCACCAGGCTCGTGTGGTATCACCTACGGCGCTGGCGCTGGATGTGTACTGGACCGAGCCGGACACCACCCAGCCACAGCCACTGGTAACCACAACACCATGCCTTGTTGTTAGCGTGCCGGACGGTCCATGGGAACGTATCGAGGCCACCGATCAAAACGGTGAAACTGTGGGCGAGCTTACTCGCAGCCACTCACCTCAGCCATCCCAGCCGACGCCATAAGACGACTGGGGCAGCGTCTACAGCAGCTCTAGCGCCGCCTGGGCACGTTTTTGCACACCGTCTTTGTGCTTCTGCAAATCGACCTCGGCGTTGTCACCCATGGCACCGACGAGGTAGCGCTTGTAAACCCCCTGGCCAATTGCTGCCAGACGCCAGTGTTGAAAAGCGCGGTAGTAGTTGATGCCACTCAAGTCACGCCCAGTTCGGGCCGCGTAGGCCGCAGCAATCTCGTCCCGATCGCGAAAACCGCCCGCACCAATGGGGTGTTCTTCACTGCCTTCCTCACCCGGCTGAATCCAGGAATTCAGCAAGTAACCGACGTCGGCCAACGGGTCGCCCAGGGTACACAGCTCCCAGTCGAGTACCGCCTGCACGCGCCCACCCTGCATGATCA
>CAZSYU010000012.1:57192-69573 GCA_964611345.1 uncultured Pseudomonadales bacterium | reverse complement strand
ACGGTGCATCCGCTGCATCGCTTGGGCCGGGCATTGATGCCCCAAATGATAGAGCGCCGTGCCGGAAAGGTAGTGGTTTATGGCAGCGCCGTTGCCCTGAAAGGACTCAAAACGGTAACCGCATACAGCGCGGCTCGCGCCGCCCAGGTAGGTTATGTGCAGTCGCTGGGTGTGGAGGTTGCCCCCCATAACGTCCAGGTCAATCTGATCGCGCAAAACTACGTCGAAAACCCCGTGTACTACCCCGAGTCTCTTAAGGCCAACGAGAACTTCCAGCGCTCGCTAAAACGTCAGGTACCGCTGGGACGCCTCGGCACCGCTGAGGAAGACGCGCAGTTCGCGCTATTTCTGGCCAGCGAAGAAAGCAATTTCTTCGTTGGACAGGCGATCCCTTTCTCTGGCGGCTGGATTCAGCGTTAGCTCATGGGTAAGCAATCCAGCGAACGAAAGCGCGAACTGACTAAGCAGTACCAGAAGATGCCCAAACAGATGGGGGTGTACTGCATTCGTAACACAGACACTGATCAGTGTTATGTCGCCGCCAGTCGCGACATTCAGGCCCGCTTCAATCGGCATCGATTCGAGTTGCAGACTGGCGTCGAACGAACCTCAGATGCTCTGCAGCAGGACTGGACCGAACTGGGTGCAGAGCACTTCGAGTTTGTGATTCTGGAAGCGCTCGAACCACTCGATGACATCGGTTATGACCCAGCCGAAGATCTGGCCACCCTGGAGACTTTGTGGCTCGAGAAACTAAAGCCCTACCCACCCGCTGGCTATAACACGTCTGTCGACTAACGCCAACCAAGCTCTAATCAGGGTTTAACGAGTGCCCAGCGTTCATGATCGCGCCAGCGACCACGGACCTTCAGGTATTTTGGCGAGTAACCCTCGAGCTTAAAGCCACAACGCTTGGCAAGGGCGATCGACGCAGTGTTAGCGGGCTGTATGTTTGCTTCTAGTCGATGTAAGCCCATGACGTTGAACGCATGCCTGCACACTTTGCGTAAACCCTCGGTCATCACGCCGGTTCGCGCCGAACGCGCAAAGGCGTAATAACCAAGATAGGCACTACAGAAGTTGCCGCGCACAACGTTGGTTACATTGACCACACCAGCCAACTTCGTTTGTTGAACAACAAGGAAGCTCACCTGCGACTCTGACTGAGTCTTTGCCAGCCAATCCGAAAACTCTCTGACATCGGCAGGTGGGTTGACCCAAAGCGCGTGGAGCTCACGGCTGTCTAACACCTGCGCAACAAACTCGGCCGCATCGCTTGTCTGTGGTGTCCTGAGGGTCACCCCTGGAGCCATCAGGAGCTGCAGGACAACATGGAACAGCCTACCCGAGTGCGCGCCCACTCCGGACGTTTGCCTGCGTATTCTTCACGACCGGGTTGTTCGGTGTAAGGATTGCGCAGCACTTCAAGTTGCTCTTCTATACGTGTGAAGTCGCCCTTCTCTGCAGCATCAATCGCGAGCTGCGCCAGGTAGTTGCGCAACACATAGACTGGATTTACGGCATTCATCGCAGCAATCCGCTCCTCAATCGGACGATTGTCTGCGCGCAGGCGCGCAGCATAGTTTTGTAACCAGCCATTCCAGGCATTCTTAACCTCACCACATAGCGTGGCTGGTTCATACAGCGAATCATTCAGCACCCCGGTGAGGTCAGCGTCCGCTCCTTGGTTTTGCAAATCAATGTGCACGAGCTGGCGATAAAAAATCGTCATATCAACCTCGGTAAGCTGCAACACGGCATCCAGAGCGTCTGTGAGCTCTCCGTCTGCTGGCGCAAATTCTGCGAGCCCCAGTTTTTGGCCAAGCATACGGTTCCAGATTTCAACATACTCGCGTTCGAAACCAGCGAGTATTTTTTCCAGTGGTTCTGCCTCGTTAACCAGCGGAAAAATCGAGTTGGCGAGCTGCAGCAGATTCCATTGCGCCACCGCAGGCTGGTGAGCGAAACGATAGCGCTTGCCCTGGGCATCCGTCGTGTTTGGGGTCCAATTCGGATCGTAATCTTCCAGCCATCCATAAGGCCCAAAGTCGATGGTCTCACCCAGCACAGACATGTTGTCGGTGTTCATCACGCCATGGACAAAGCCCACCCGCATCCAGTGCGCCACCATCAGCGCGGTGCGCGATGCTACTTCGGTAAACCAGGCGAGGGTGCGCTCGGGTCCTTCTGCTGCACTCAACAACTCAGGAAAGTCGATAGCCACGTTGTAATTGAGCAACTGGGCGAGCAGCTCGGTTTCACCACGGGCGGCAAGCATCTGGTAATGCCCAAACCGCGTAAACGAAGGCGCGACGCGACACACGACCGCGCCCGGCTCAAGCGCTGCATTGCCATTATAAAGCACATCCCGCATGACCTCATTGCCGGTCAAACACAGACTCAGTGCGCGCGTGGTGGGTACCCCCAAATGAAACATGGCCTCGCTACAGAGGAACTCTCGTACCGACGAGCGCAACACCGCCAGACCATCCGCCGTACGCGAATACGGGGTTTCGCCCGCACCTTTTAACTGCAGCACCAGGCGCTGTCCGTCAGCATTAACTACCTCGCCAAGATTGATCGCCCGACCATCACCCAGTTGCCCGGCCCAGTTGCCAAACTGATGCCCGCCGTAGCAGGTAGCAAAAGGGTCCATGCCCTGCAGCAGGGCGTTGCCAGAGAACACCCGCAAGAACTCTGCACTGGTTGCGTCTGACTCGTTCAGGCCGAGCAGCTGGGCCGCCTCGCTGGACCAGGCCACCAGCTGCGGCGCCGCCGTTGCCGTGGGCGCGATGCGGGAGTAACAGGCGTCCGTCAACTGCCGGCGCCGCGTGGTCGCAGCCTCTGGATCTGCAGGCAGCTCGCGCACAAAGCTGTTATCAAACTCAAGATCACCCAGGCCATTTGCGGGTGACAGGATGGGCAGCGTCTGTGACGACCCAGGTAATGAGGACATTCGTGCTCCAGGTTTTGCCGGATGAGGCTGCTAGAATACGCCACCCGCGACAGGACACCCAATTGTGCCAATACCCCAAGATTTGGAAATCCCTCACGTCTTCGCCGGCAACCCTCTCGATCGCGCTGAGGTGTTGCGCCGCGACGACGACTGGCTGGCCAGTGCACCCACAATGGCGAGTGCGCGCTTCCTGCCGTTACACAAGCTCAAGGTGGCGCTGACAGACACTTCCACCACTCAGGAATTGCGCTGGTTTAGCCACCAGGAGCTCGATGCTCAATTCGCTATCGGCACGATTAGTCTGCTGGGTGTCGATGACCAGAGCCAGCCCCACTTTGCGGCAGAGGTTACCCAGGCACCAGCAACCACCACAGGTTACAGTTTCACCGATGCCCGGCATGCAGCAGCCGCGCTCGATATACCCAGCGCGGGCATAGTCGCCCACGCTCGCGCCCAGTTGCACTGGCACGCCAAGAACGGCTTCTGTGCCGCCTGTGGTGGCGCAACCGAAGCTGGTCGCGGCGGTCAGATTCGCAACTGCCCCGCTTGCGAGAGTCACATCTTCCCGCGCACCGATCCCGTGGTGATCATGCTCGTGTGTGATGACACTCACTGCCTGCTGGGCCGACCCAACATGCGCGCGCCCCGGTTGAAATTCTATTCCGCCCTCGCCGGGTTTGTTGATCAGGCCGAATCCATCGAAGAAGCCGTGCGGCGCGAAGTGCTCGAAGAAGCGGGCATTAAGGCGGGTGCTGTGCGCTACCATTCATCGCAACCCTGGCCGTTCCCCTCGTCGCTGATGATTGGCGCACACGCCGAACCGCTAAGTAGAGAAATCAACTTTGATACCACAGAGATGGCTGACGTTGATTGGTTCACTCGCGAACAACTGCGTGCAGCGTTCGCCGGTGAGCTCGATTTCAATCTGCCCGGTGAGATCGCCATTGCGCACCATCTTATTAAACACTGGCTAGATCAGGAGTAACTCTAGTGACTAACAACAGCGACTCTGCAGCACCCACGGTTGCCAAAGATTGTGTGGTCGAGTTTCACTACACGCTGCATGACAGCAACGATGAACTGCTGGAGAGCACCAGGGGCGACGCACCCCGCGCCGTTTTAGTTGGCCACAGAGGCATACTCGCCGGTGTCGAAGACGCCATGCTGGGCAAGCAAGCCGGTGACAAGCTCAACGTCACCCTGGCACCAGAACAGGCCTTTGGATTGCGGGATGAAAGCCTTACCGAGCGACTATCAAAAAAATACTTCCAACACGTCAAGCGTCTTGTGCCGGGTTTGATTACGCAGGTGCAAACCAAGAATGGTCCTAAGCCCGTCACGATCTTGAAGGTTGGCAGCAAGGTGGTTGATGTTGATCTGAACCACCCCAGAGCCGGGCAAACCTTGAAGTTTGCGCTTGAGGTGATGTCGGTTCGCGAGGCGACAACCGAGGAAACCTCCCACGGACACGCGCATGGGCCGGGCGGCCATCAACACTAGCTAACCAACTCCTTCTCGACGCCTGCGCTCTGCTGGTACATACTGAGCGCTGGCCTGACGCTCTGGCCTCCCCCCTCCACCGGGAAAGTACCTAATCGTGCAGAGCACCTAACCTCATCGAACCTTAATGTTCGAGCCGCTCACATAAGGAGGGATTGTGGCTACCGCTCGTACCAGGAGGTTTGACATGAAATTATCCGCACCCATCTATCGCCTGAAGCGTCAGGCAAAACTACTCTCCCGCCGGGAGAATGTTCCCTTGCACAAGGCGCTCGATAGCGTCGCTCAACAAGAGGGTTTTACCTCTTGGAGCCTGCTTGCCACCCAGCTTAGAAACAACAAGCTCGGCCAAAGTCTGCTGCAACGATTAAACGCCGGTGATCTGCTATTGCTTGGAGCACGTCCGGGACACGGCAAAACCCTTCTCAGCATCGAACTTGCTATTGAGGCGATGACAACGGGACACAAGAGCTTTTTCTTCTCACTCGAGTACACCGAGTCTGATATCGCCAACAGCTTCAATGGGCTCGGCAGTGATATGACTGGCTTCGGTGAGCTGTTTGCGTTTGATGGCTCAGAGAACATCTGCGCAGCGTACATGATCGAACAGCTTGCACAGGCACCCATCGATTCGGTGGTTATTGTCGACTACCTGCAACTGCTCGATCAGAACCGCAACACACCGCCACTCATGGAACAGGTGCAGGCGCTAAAGACTTTTGCGCAGGATCGGGGGCTGATCTTTGTATTCATCAGCCAAATTCAAAAAACCTTTGACACCGAGCAGAAGACACCGGGCGAGACACAGAACCGGCTTCCGGAGCTCGCTGACGTGCGCCTACCTAACCCATTGAATCTGGCGCTGTTTGACAAGTCCTGTTTTCTAAACAGCGGCGAGATTGAAATTCGTGCGCTCTAGCTCTACTCCTCGAGCATCGACGCGTAGGTGAGCACCTTAAATTTGCCTGCCAAGTCCGTGCGGTGCGGAATGCTCTGCACCATAAACACCCCAATAAGTTGCTGCTGCGGGTCAATCCAGAAGCGGGTACCCGCAGCGCCGCCCCAGTTGTACTCGCCAGCCGAGCCAACGTCACCGCTCGCCCCTGGGTCCAACACCACGCCAAAGTCGAGACCAAAACCTGAACCCTTGCCACCAAACCCAACTTTAACGTCCGCCATGTGATCACGGCTCATCAGCTCAACGGTGCGTGGGGACAGTATGCGCACGCCATCCAGTTCACCGCCATTCAAGAGCATCTGCGAAAAGCGCAGGTAGTCCATGGCTGTAGAAATGAGACCCCCACCACCACTCTCAAAGGTGGCACCAGGCTCAAAGCCCCGGTTGGCAAACTCGTTAGCAACTTCCAGTTCAGAGGTAGTGCTGGTTGACAAAAACGCGTTGAGCCCACCAGGGGTGCCCTTGGGCGCATACAGCTGTGCAAAGCGATCGCGCTTGTCTGGACGAATGGTAAAGCTGGTATCAGGCATGCCCAGCGGTGCAAAAATGCGTTCGTTCAAAAATTCGGAAAATTTCTGGCCACTAAGGCGCTCAATCAAGGCGCCTTGCACGTCAACCGAAACACTGTAGTGCCAGCGTTCACCGGGCTCGTATTGCAGCGGGATCTTGCCAAGTTTGGTGATGAAATCGGTGAGGGTCGGGTGGTCGCGTAACAGTCCTGCGTCTCGATACGCCTTGTCGACTTCTGTGTTGCCAAAAACTCCATAAGTAAAGCCAGCCGTATGGCGCATCAAATCGCGCACCGTCGGCTGGCGTTTTGGCTTGCGCGTGGTGCCTATCGCAGTCGTGTCGCCTTCACCGCTGGTAGAACTCTGAGTGCCATCAGAAACCGCTGAAGTTTCACCATCGGCGGTAGAAACCGCAACCTCAAGGTTCGCAAGCTCGGGCAGGTACTTGGCAATGGGGTCGTTCAGTAAAAACTTGCCTTCTTCGTGCAGGATCATCAGCGCGACCCCGGTGATGGGCTTAGTCATCGAGTAAATTCGGAAAATGACGTCCTCGGTCATCGCCTTGCCGGCTTCCCGATCACTGTCACCCCAGGTGCTGGAGTAGACGATGTTGCCGTTGCGAGCAATAAGACCCAGCCCGCCAGCCATCACACCCGCCTCTACCTGCGCATTCATGTAGGTGTCTATTCTTGCCAGGCGCTCAGAGCTAAAGCCCTCCCTGTCTGGACGGACACTGCGGATATCCCGGGCGCTGCCTGGCAGCGACAGCACCAACAAACTCAATGCAACGCTTGCGCCTACTAACGTACCTAGTCGCTTCTTCATGTTCCCTTTAGCCCCTCAATATTGCCTGTCAGTGTATGCAGACCCTGCAGATTAACACGCAACGCCATGCACTGGACCCTCTTGCTCTGTATAGTTGTGGCCACCAAACGTTGAAGATCAATAACCATGATTGTCAGTTATATGCGCGGCCTATCCGGCCAACTACTGGCGGTTAGCATAATGTCGAGCACGCTATTGCTCTCGGCATGCACGGCAACCAGCGATAACCTCGCAAATGCTGCAAAAACCGCCTCTTCCACCTCTTCCGCCGGAGCAAACCAGGAAGCAAGCTCCGAAACAGACCGGCTCAATGCCTGGTTTGAAGAGAAATTTGAGGCCCGGCTGCAGCGCAGTCCGCTGTATCTGACCATTCTGGGCCGCAAAGAGCGCTACGCCGAGTTCGACGACGCCTCAGAGGCGGCAGAAGACGAAGAGTTCGCCATCAGCGTGGCCAACGCGGCTGAACTGCGGGACAACTTTGATTACGCGAAGCTCACCGACGAAGCCAAACTTTCAAGAGACATCTGGCTGTACCAGCACGACCGCACGGTTGATGCCCGAGAGTTTCGCAATCACAACTATGTGTTCGACCAAATGAGTGGCGTTCAGTCATTCTTTCCCACCTTCATGATCAACTATCATCGTGTTGATGAGATGTCTGATATGGAGGCCTACACCAAGCGCCTCAAAGGCATCGCAACCTCAATGCGAACCCTGCTCGGCCGAGCGCAGAAGTACGCCGACGAAGGTGTTCGGCCACCACGTTTTGCCTACGACGGTGTCATCGATCAGGCCTCGAAAATCATCGCTGGCGCGCCCTTTGACAACCATGCGAGCACGGACAGCGCGATCTGGCAGGACGCCAAACGCAAGATTGCGGCACTTGTAGAAAACGGCAAAATCGATCAATCCACCGCCACACGTCTGGAGGCGGAAGCCAGCAACGCATTAACCAGCGAGTTTGGTCCTGCATACGCAGCAACCATCGCCTGGTTGCGCAGCGACATCGACAACACCGACAGCATCGCCACTGGCGTTGGCAGCTTACCGCGCGGCAAGGCGTACTATGAGGAGCGGTTGCGCGCCTCTACCACCACCGATATGACCGCAGACCAGGTGCACAAGCTGGGACTGGCTGAGGTTGAACGCCTCAACGCCGACATGCTGGCCGTTATGCAGCAGGTAAAATTCGACGGCGACCTGCAGGACTTTTTTGCCTTTATTCGTGACGGCAAGCAGTTCTACTACCCAGATACCGACGCCGGCCGCCAACAGTACATCGATGACGCCGAAGCCAAACTCGATTTTATTCGCCAGCGTGTGCCCGACTATTTCGGTTTATTGCCAAAAGGCGACGTCGTGGTCAAACGGGTCGAAGCCTATCGGGAACAACCCGGTGCAGCACAGCACTACAATGCCGGCACACCCGATGGCTCGCGTCCTGGCATTTACTACGTGCACCTGTCTGACATGAACGCCATGCCAGCCAACCAGCTCGAAGTCATCGCCTACCACGAAGGCCTGCCCGGGCATCATATGCAGATTGCCATCGCTCAGGAGCTTGTGTCTGTTCCCACCTTCCGCCGCCAGGTCAACTTTACGGCTTATGTTGAGGGCTGGGCGCTGTACTCCGAATGGCTGGCGCTAGAAATGGGTGCGTATGAAGATCCGTACGCCAACTTCGGTCGCATCACCAGCGAACTCTGGCGGGCCATTCGGCTTGTGGTCGACACGGGATTGCACTCCATGGGCTGGACCGAACAGCAAGCCATAGACTACTTTGCGGCGAACTCGCCAGAACCTCTGGCGAGCATCACTTCAGAAATTCAGCGCTACATAGTCACACCCGGTCAGGCGACCAGCTACAAGATTGGCATGCTGAAAATTCAGGAACTGCGCGACAAGGCCGAGCAGACACTCGGTGACAAATTTGTTATCGCCGACTTCCACGACACCGTACTAGGTGGTGGAGCTCTACCGCTCGCACTACTTGAACGTCGTGTCGACAACTGGATCTCGGCCCAGCTTTAATGCCCAAGTATTGAGTTTTAAGGTTGGGGCAGCAAGGTCGGCGACAACGGTGGTCGCCGGCCCCATTCTGATTCACTGTAATTGGCCGCCAGGTAATCGAGCAGTTTGCCTTCCTGATCGGCAGGAATCGGCCAAAGATTCTGGGTGCGCTGCATCCAGCGCAGGGTGTTTAGCCAGTAGTCTCGGTCCCCGCGGTTCGCAGTGACGAGCCGATAAGAATGACAAACACCGCAATGCGCCTTTGCTAATTCCCAATCGGGCGCTATCGCTAACCCGGTTTCTCCGTCTACTACAGCATCAGCAGCCAACACTATCGGGCCGGGCAGAAACAGAAACAGCAACGACAGCACCGTTAGCTGGAATAACAATCCGCGCACGCTAAACCACCTGCAGCGCAATGCGATGACAGGCATTATTGAGGTAACCCTTGGGGTTCCAGCCAGGAACGATCATAGGCTGCAGCCGACCATCTTCATCCCGCGCACGAGCCCACACTTCGTAGTAGCCGGGTTGCCTAAACTTCAACGACGTCGTGAAGTGCTGCCAGGCCAATCGATTTACAGGATTTTCTGTCGCAGCGCGCTGCCAGGTCGCACCAAAGTCAGTGCTGATATCTACCGACTTGACCTGCTTGTCACCCGCCCAGGCATGCCCTCGAATTACAAGCTCTGAGTCGCGCATAACCTGCGCGCCAGATTGAGGAAAGGTAATCAGCGACTTCACCGGCATCGATTCAATAATGCACATATCGGAGTCAGGTACATCCGTTCCGGGCGCGACGCTGTAACGTGGCACTCGATACGACTTACCACCCATCTTGGCACCATCATGTTCCCGATCGCGGATCAATATCTCGGTAACCCATTTACCGCTGACAGATCCTGGCCAGCCTCCGCACACCATGCGCAGTGGCGCACCGTGGTGATCCCAGTTTGATTCGCCATTCATTGCATAGGCCAACAACGACTCTTTTTCCATGGCCTTGGCCAACGGCACCCCGCGAGAAATGGGTTGCTTACCGGCCACTCCTGACAAGTGCGTGTCTGCACCAACATAGGCCACATACTGGGCAGCATCGCTAACGCCACAGGCTGTGAGCACATCGGCCAGTCGAACACCGGTCCATTCGGGGCACCCTACGGCACCAGTGCTCCACTGATTGCCGCCAGCACGGGGCCGAAACTCCGCCCGGCCGTTGCCCCCGCACTCCAACTGCAACTGCAAGGTCGTAGACTTAAATTCGGTGCGCAATTGGGCAAGTGTAAAGGTACGCGGTGTCACACAGGCTTCACCATGCACCCGCACAGTCCAGGTGGCCGGATCAACCTGCGTGGGCGGCACGCCATTGTTACGAACAAACAAGGCCTTGGTTGGGGTAACTGCATCGTCAAGCAGGTGCGCCGGGGTCTCAGCATTAAGCGGCCTGTCATTAAGCAGGCGCAGACCCTCTTTGCCCGCAATGCCGGACGGCTCTGCGGCGTGACTCGCCACTGGCAACAAGCCAACCGGAACAAATCGCGCCATCGGCACCGTCATACCCAGCAGGCGCCAGGCAGACACCGTCAAACTGGCACTCAGTAAACGTCGCCGACTCAACTCGCCACTGTATTGGGCGCTAAAGGGTTCTGCTGCTTTCACTGTCCTGTGCTTAGGTATGATTTGTCCTCCATCCTTTCAAGCTTGGCGCGAACTTCAGCGTGCGCTTCTCGAGTTATCGGATACTTCCAAATGATAACGCACGCACTGAGGTAAAACACCGAAGGTGCCAGCGCAAATAAAAAGCGCAGGCCAAACAACTGCTCCGACGTATTGAAGCCGGCTGGGTCGGCGTTAAACGCAAACCACGCAAGACCCTGCAACGCCAGCCAGCCACCCAGCGACGCGGCCATTTTGTAGGTAAATGACCAGGTTGCAAAGTATTGCCCCGCTCGATTCTCGCCACTTTGGAGCTGATCAAAATCAATAACATCTGCCTTCATGGAGTTCGGAATAGCATGGAAGCCACCAGCGGCGAACCCGGTCATCAATGTTATCGGCAACATCCACCAGAAGTCCCCTTCGCCCAGCAACAGATAAAACGGGTGCGCAAACGCAATCGTCGCGAAGCTGCCAATGTAGGCTTTGTGTTTGCCAATTTTGCCACTCAGCCAGACCCAAAACGGGACGGCCGACAGGTTAGCCGTATAGAAAAAGGCGAGCATGTACGGCGCTTGATCTTCTGCCTTCAACACGAAGGTGATAAAGAAAAGATACAGGGGCGTTGTCATCGAGAGCGCAGTTGAAGACATGCCAAACGCCATGATGAGACGCAAAAACGGACCGTTTTCGCTCATCAGACGAATGCCCTCGCGCATGGGAATGCGCGAATTCTCATAGTTCTTCGTTTCACCGACATTGATTACTGTAAGAAACACACACAACGGCATAACGACCAGCAACGTGATGCCCACCAGACGCAATACGTTTTCGCTGCCGCCGATGCCCCAGAAAAACAGGGCAAGCAACGGAATGACCTGCACAAGTATGCTGCCAACAACACCGAGCGCCGATCGCGCTCCTGTGATGCGCGAGCGCTCGTTGTAATCGGGTGATAGTTCTGCGGCCCAGGCGTAGTAGGGAATCAGCATCATTGTGGTACCCAAACTCAATACCGCCATCCATACCAACAAGTGCCAGGCTCCGGCGTCTGCGGGTGGCAAGAACAACATAAATACCGCAAGCATCATTACTGGCGCGGCCGCGACTATCCAGGGCCGACGCCGGCCCCAGCGCGTATTGGTGCGATCAGAAAGATAGCCGGCCAGAGGATCGGTGAACACATCGAAGATACGCACCACGAGCACAATAGTGCCAACCAGAGACAACGAAATACCGAGGTCGCTGGCATAGTACTTGGGCACAAAGACCAGCACCGGAAACAACGACATCATCACGGGCAATTCCGTTAACCCGTAGTAAAATATCGTCGACTTCTTCAACGCCACTGGCAATTCCCTGTATTTTCCCCTGGCAGGCAGGTTAGCATGACCACCACGCCAGTCACCGCCTCAGGACCTAACAATGACCTCACTATCACGCTCTATAAGACGCTGGTTTGCGCTGCTGTTACTGCTATCCCCGTTCACCATTCTTGCGGAAGCGGCCCGCGCTGAAACGGCCAACATTCACTTGCTTGACGGCAGCACCATTCGTGGTGAAGTTGTGTCCCTGAAAGGCGGTAGCTACAAAATACAAACACCGGCCCTCGGCGAACTGAATATTCCGCAAAGCAAGGTTCGGTCGATCGAATACGGCGCCAGTGCCAGCACGAATTCATCACGTGCCAACAGTGTCCAGCCATCACCAACACCCGGCGCCAGCAGCGCACAACTGGCAGCCATTGCCTCACAGCTGCAAAACTCCCCTACCTTGCTCAGCGACGTTCAGGCACTCAGCAACGACCCAGCGATTATGGCAATCGTACAAGATCCGGAAATCCAGCAACTCATTGCGAGCGGCGACTATCTGGGCCTGATGCAAAATCCGAAAATGCAACAGCTAATGAACAATTCAAAAATTCGCGACCTTACCAACAAACTCAAGTAAACATACTCAAGTAAACA
>CAZSYU010000012.1:27115-57092 GCA_964611345.1 uncultured Pseudomonadales bacterium | reverse complement strand
ACTCAAGTAAACATACTCAAGTAAACAAAGGTAAGGGCTCATAGGCAGCACCTAACACCGAGCGCGAAACTGCCGGCTGCAACCACTGATCCATCACTGACGCGTACACGCGCCGAAAATCAGTGGTGTGATTGAGATTATCTTCAGCATTTAGCGCCAGCAGATCAGGCAGTTCCCCATGATGCCCTCCGGCAACGGGTTCACCGGCAACAAACATCAGGTTGGCACTGCCATGGTCGGTGCCGCCATTGGCATTCTCACCTACTCTGCGGCCAAACTCCGAAAATACCAGCACGCTGACTTTTTTGCCTTTACCGAGGCGCTGCATGTCACGCACGAAGCCGTGAATGGCGTCGGCGGCGTATGACAGCAACCGCTGATGCAACGGACCTTGTTGCACATGAGTATCAAACGCGTTGTTGCGGAAGGCGACGTAGTACAGCCGCGCTGGCAGCTCATGCTCGATACAGGCAGCCACCTTCGGCAGATCGAGCGGTGCGATGCCATAATCGATGGGCGAAGAATAGTTTGCCCAGGCGCTGCGAATTGCATTAGAGGAGTCTTTCGCACCTCTGGCAACTTCGCGCAAAAACGCGCGGCTGGGGTTTTTACTGGCGTTCTGTGATCCGTGCGAATGATCCTGGGCAAACCAGGCATCGAGCACCGGACGCTGCTGCCACAGCGCATTGCGCGCGAATGTCGCAGGGTCGTCGAACACCACAGGTACATGCCGGCGCGCATTCACGGCGAGCGATTGCCCGGCGCCGATGTTAATCAAAAAATTAGCCGGTGCCGTTGGCGCCAGCGCATCTGCCAGACGCCCTACCCAGCCATAAGGCTGACCGCTATGTGGCGCTGCCGTATGCCAGTACCCCATTGATGTGAAATGTGAATACGACGGCTGGTCGTAGCCGCAACCATGGACCACTGCGAGGTCACCCGAATCCCACAATCTATGCAGGCCCTGGGCGCCAGGGTTAAATCCAAAATGATCGTCAACCTGCAAGAGTTTTTCGGGTCGAATCCCGAGTGTTGGCCGCTGTTGGTAGTAGGCATCATCACCATAGGGCACCAGAGTGTTCAGGCCATCGTTGCCGCCGGACAGCTCAACCACCACCAGAATCCGGTCATCGTTGGTTGCGCTAGCTGCTGGAGCGGCACTCACTGAAGCACCCACAGAAGCAAGCAAGCCGGCTTTCAACAGATCGCGACGCGAAAAACCACTATCCAAGTTGATACTCCGGCAAGCTCAGCAACAGGTGCAACATCGACCGCAAAGCTTCTTCTGAGTAGGAGTGGGTTTGCTCGATATCTGCGGTACCCAGTTGCTCTTCAAGATAAGCGGCCAACCGCGCCTTGTCTGCATCAGCGGGTGCCACACTGAAGAATCGGTCTGCGAAGTGCGTGACAACCGCCATCGGCGTTTTGAGCTTTGCCTCGGCAACCTCTTCTGCCAAACGCAACCGCGCGGTTGTACGCGGTATCGGTTTTACCCGCTCTATGGCCTTCTGCCAGCCCCGGTAGCTGCCGTAACGGGTATTGAACGCCTCATCCCTGTCGGCGAGCTGATTTGACGCTGCCATATCGCGATTGTCATCGACCCCGGGTGGTTTGGTGGCGCTGGAGATGTCTTCGCCCGCTCGCAAGCGCTTGTGCACGCTGACGATATTTGCGCCGTAGCTCGGGTAACGATCCGGAGCCACAAAAGCGATATCAGGAAACACCAGATCCAGCACAAAGTTGCCGCGCTCAAAGAGCAGACTTGGAGTAATCCAGCTGCGCCCCTGACTCCAGCCAGCAACGGTAGGTGGGTGCAATAATCGCTGGCCGAGCGCGCCCGTTAGCTGATTGAAATCTGGCACGCCTGGCACCTTGGTAAAGCCCAGCTTGCGATAGGTAGAGACTACAAGCTCAACGGGAGGCTTGATCCGGGTAGCTATAGAGGCGGGCGCATAAAAATCTTTGGATAAAAACAACAGCTCAAGATAGCGGGCCACATCGTAATCCAGCGCCTTAAACCGAACCCCCAGCTGTTGGGCAAACTCTGCAGACAGCTCATCGCGCACAAAGTAGCGGTAGAGCTTGCTCGCCAAAAACCGGGCTGTAGCGTCCTGCTCCAGAATCGCATCAATGATGTCGATGCCATCAAAGTTACGTGTAACACCCAAAAATGTCTTTGCGCCGTTATCGTGCTTGGCCGCGTCCACGTAAAACTGGAGACCCTTAGCGTTCCAACCCGTAAACGCACGCGCCGCTTCTCGAACATCCTGTTCGCTGTAGTGGCCAACCCCCATGGTGAACAGTTCCATAATTTCGCGGGCAAAGTTCTCGTTGGGCGCATCCTTCACGTTAACTCCGGCATCGAGGAATTTGAGCATCGCCGGATTCTGTGCCACCGCAATCATCAGCGCCCGAAACTTTCCCAGCCCGGCGCGTTGGAACAGCTCTACTTGCTGCAACATCTTGCGGTAGTCGCGAACCTTGTCTTCGTTGGTTGCGAAGTGCCCGTGCCAGAACAAAGCCACTTTTTCTGGCAAGGGCGTTGGTGTCGTGAGCATTCGATTGGCCCACCAGTAGGCAACCCGATCCGTCTCAAGGCGACTGGCCCGCAACCAATAAAAAAACTGGTTCACGACAGGCTGTATCGGGCGATTGCCGCCAGGCTTCACCTCGATACCCAGGGCTCGCCCATTGGCCTTGGCCAAATTTGTGGTTGCCGGGCGACTGGGCGGAAACGCCTCAAGCCCGGGTTCAAACACGCCAGAATGATCAAACGCTGGCAACTCAGCCTGTGCCCGTTGCGCCCGTTGCGCCCGTTGCGCCCGTTGCGAAGGTCGCGTGAAGTGGCGCACCACAGTCTTTGGTGACTTGCCGGCAAAGCGCGCAAGCTCAGCACCACTCGCGCCAAATCCAGCTCGCTCGTAGAGGTGTGCGAGCTCCGCGGCGCCAAACTCTGCCTTACTGATCGGCGTCAGATCTTGCGCCCAGACATCGCGCTCACCCGCAGCCACCCAGCCAGGAGCAATGCCGATGCAAAACACCAGGCTCACAACCCAACCGATGCGATGTACTGATTTCTCCCTCACGACACTCTTGTCAGCAATAGGTGCAAACCTGGCAGACATGCGCCTGTCTGATCGCGCTAGGTTAACCCGGCAAACTCAGGCTCGGGCTCGTGACCCAGATAGATTTTGCCGAGGTTTTCATACAGCGGGTGAGACACCCAGCGGTGCGTGGCGCAAGCGTGCGCGTCGCGCAACTTGCGTTCGAGAGGACTGAACATACGCATGCCACTGGTACCGGCGGTGTTATGCAGGCTGTCGACGACCTTCATACATTCGTTGGCACCATACACGCAAGCCAGGCGGGCGTTCTCAGTAGTTTCGGCCCCGGGCCGCGCAGCCCCTGCCGCAAGCTCAGCCTCGACCTTAGTCATGGCGTCCAGCACGTAGGCCCGAGCGGCGCGATAGGTTGCCATCGCCTCGCCCATTCTAAACTGCGCTATGGGGCGATGCTTAAGGGTCGCGGCCGACATCATTGGGACCTTGTCTTGCGCCAAATCAGAAAACGCCCCTATGGCACCTCTGGCAACACCAAGTGCAATTGCAACCTTGTTGTAGGACAGGCGCAGTGGCGTTGGTATGCGATAGACGGGGTTGCTGTAGTGCGCAGGCATGGACACCAGATCGACCCCTACATGCTCTGGCGCGACATGCGCGCCGTCGGCAACGACATCGTGACTGCCAGAGCCACGCAACCCGGCCACATCCCAGGTATCTTCGATAGACCACTCACTACGCGGCATTAGCCACATCTTGGCAATGGGATTACCGTCGTCATCCAGCTCGGGTGTATCGCCGTGCATGATCGGCGCCATCATGAAGCACCAGTCCGCGTTAAAGCAGCCACTTATAAACGTAGAATGGCCCCACACTCTAACCCCGCCATCGTTAGTGCGTTCAGCGCGCGGCGGCTTGCTGCCGGGTCCGCCCCCACCACACATAATCACGCGCGGGTTCTCGAGGTAAATCTGTTCCGCAATTTTCGGATCCATGCCACCCGCGGCCATGGCATTAATTTCGGAACCGAGCATGACGTTCCAGGCAACCGATGCATCCACCGAGGCAATGGCCTCAAGCACTTCAACGGTCTGCATAGAGCTTGCGTTGTCGCCACCCAATTCTTCGGGCAGCGCAAAACGGAAAAACCCGTGATCCACCAGGTTGCTAACAATGTCGTCTGGCAGCCGGCGCAATTCTTGCGCCTTATCACCGCCCGCGAGAATCTCGGGCGCGAGTTCACCAACCAACTCGAGTCGCTCTGCATGTGCCATTACACCCATAATCTCTCTCCTTTACTGCTGACTGTTACTACTAGCTGTTGCGCAAAATGTATTTGAATAAAACCTGTCGGTCTTGTGAGTGCGGCTAAGTGCCTAAGCGGCAAGCTTATAATAATCGGGTAGATCCCCAGCCGTGATCGGGACCAGTGTTGTCAACGGACTTTGTCCGAAGTAAATGTCTTCACCCACCAACTTACCATGACCATCGTTCGGCCACACGGTGATCAGCTGAGCATTGGACAACCACAGCTCACTGTCGCCTATGGCAACGCCGGCTGCCTCGGTGACCCCTTGTTCGATCAAGGCCGTGGCTTGATAAACCTGCTTTACCTGCCCCTCGGTAACCACATGCGCTGGGGCTGCGATCACGTTATCGATCACCACCTCAAACTGATTGCCTCCGCGCGCCATCATATCGCGATAAAAACCTTCAACAGCAATGCGACCACTCAGAACCACAGGATCGCCGTTACCCCAAAAGTGATACACCGGCTCGGTCGTGAGCGTGGCCATCAGGCCATCGACGTCACCCTGTATCTCACAGGCCATATGATCGCGCACTTCTCGCACCAGTGCGGCAAGCGCCTGGTCTTGGGCGCCAGGTCCAAAAGCGGCGGCGGCACTTTCAAGCGCGGCCCAGCTCGCATGGGGGTCTATCAAACTCATGGCAATCTACTCTGTTGTTAACTTCTAACCAGGCCGCTCATTTGTTCCTGCCGCCGCAACCGCCGCAAACAGCGGATAAACCGGATCTTGCGGTGCACGTGCGCCGCGGGCCAGGCCATCAAATGGTGGCCCCTCCCAGACGGCAGTGCCAGCAGCATTCTGGTTCCAATCCATTAAGACACGGCGATGCGCTATCTTCCAGCTATCTCCCCGGCGCTCAAACCGGTCGAGATAGCGACCGAGGAATGTCATTTCCTGCTCTGCATCACCCGCCTCGGCCAAATAATGATAAGCAGTCACATAGGTCTCTACCGCAGCGCTGGCCACTACCTGTACAGAGTCGATCTGGGCCGGCTCCGCAAATCGAATGAGCACGTTGCTGATGGAGTGTTGGGTGTGCGCAAAGCGCACGATACTCGTTGGCAAAATCTCGCAGAACTCATGGGCAGACCCTTCAAAGCCGCCATAGGCGACTTCGGCATCGTCCCAATACGCCGACTTGAGCGCCGCCTCGTCGGCACGATCTACGCCCCGGCAATGCACCGCCAGCACGTCCTGAATCGCCAGTCGATCGGCCATTTCGGACGGACCTGACAAACGCCCGGTATGCAACATGAAACTCCCCAGTCTCCTATTCGCGTGTCCATTAAGCCTATCGTGCTTGAACGCAGACGACCAGAGTGATCATATTGGGACCTGCTTACTCTAAAAAGTGTTGAGATCGCCCATGCCCCAGAGCCTCACCGACCCGAGTGACCCCAATCTCGCCAAGGGCGAGGCACGCTGCCCGGGACCCAGCCCGGCCGACATTATCGCCAGAGACGCAGCCACTGGCATTGCGACTCCTGAGGCCCTAAAAGCCCAGCAATACAGCTTTTTAGGCGATGCAGACCTGCCCTTCTCCCGCTACACCTCACAGGCGTTTTATGAGCAGGAGTTCGAGAAACTGTGGCCCAACACCTGGCAGTGGGCTTGCCGCGAAGAGCACATCGCGAGCCCAGGTGACTACTACATCTACGACATAGGTCCACACTCGGTGCTACTGACGCGCACGTTAGAAGGCGCCATCAAAGCCTATGCCAACTCGTGCCCGCACCGGGGTATGGCGTTCTTCAATCCTGGCGAGACCGGCAGCGGCAAACAGTTTTTTCGTTGCCCATTTCACGGCATGTCCTGGGAGTTGGACGGCAAGCTGCGCGAGATACCATGTCGCTGGGACTTCCCCCACATCAAGGACGATGAATTCGGTTTGAGTGAGATCAGGAGCGGCGTGTGGGGCGGCTTTGTGTTTATTAACCTCAACGACAAGGCAGAGCCACTGGAAGAATTTCTTGGCGTGCTGCCGGAACACTTCAGCGACCAGCCACTAGAGAATCGCTACGTCGCCATGCACACCGAGAAAGTGCTGCCGGGCAACTGGAAGATGTGCATGGAAGGGTTTCTTGAGGCCTATCACGTACTGGCCACCCATCCGGAGGGCTTACGCACTTCTGGCTGGGCAAACACGCAGTACGATATTTTTGGTAAAACCGTTACCCGTTTTTTGCAGAACCTATCGAGTGGCAACCCGCACTACGCGCGGGAGCTTAGCGAGCAAGAACTGTACGAGAGTATCGGTTACGCAGGTAAAACATTGCCAGAAGGCATGACTGCAAGGGATGCGCACGCCGCTGCGCTGCGGGAGTCGAAGGGCGAAGAACTGGGCGTTGATTTAAGCACCGTCAGCAACAGCATTATGCTCGATTCCATCGAGTATCATCTGTTCCCAAATGCCTGCTTTTTCCCGGGTATTGTTATTCCCTTGATCTATCGCTTCAGGCCACTAACGGTCGACACCTGCGTGCACGAGATCATGCTGCTGCACCCCGTACCCGACAATGGCGTGCGTCCACCACCCGCCGAAAAGATTAGCCTGGGCATCGAAGATTCCTACACCACCGTTGACAACTTCGCGTTGGCCTTTGTGCTCGACCAGGACACCGAAAATTTCCAGCGGCAACGGGCTGGAATGAAAGCCGCACGCAAAGCCGGCCAAACCCTGGGAAACTATCAGGAGGCGCGCATCAGACGCTTTCACATGACGCTAGATGAGTACTTAAACGCCTAGCGTTCGCTAGTGGGTCGCCGATTGTGGAGCTGCAGCGCGACAAAGGATCTCAAGGCAACCACTAATAGCGCAGCACCCAGTGCACAGGAGGCCCAGAGACCAGCAACCTGCAGCGGCGCAACCAGCCACAACAGGGCATAACCAAATCCTCCTGCCATGATGCTCCAACTGGCAAAGCCCAACATCCGGGCAGCGCAGGCAGCACCCACTCGAGAACTCAATGCCGTGAGCATGCCGCGTGCGAGAAAACCGCCTGTCAGCAAGATGCCCAGGCCGATGGTCACGCCAATCGACCGGCTGGCAGCCGCGAATTCGACGACGCCAAGCGCCTCGATCAATCGCAACAGCACAGGAATAAAAATCAGCACCCCGGCCACAAGCACAGAGCGCTCAAGCTGGAGGCGCACTTGAGCTGCAAGACCCGACCAACCCGGTAGAAATCGCAACCCAAACATCACCACGGGCACAAAGGCCATGACCAGTATCCAGACCAGCAGCAGCTCTGGGCGCAGCAAACTCATCGCCCCACCACCAAACAGGTTTGCGATGACCAACAGGCCTGTGTGACCGGCCACGGTCAGGCCAAGAAATTTTCCCGCGGGTGCCGCCAGCACCACCCTGGGCATTTGGGTCGTTGTATTCACCGTGAAGACTCCCTGCTCACACGCAACTCGAAGCCGAAACTCTGGGTAAACCCCAGCAACGCTTCTTCAAGTACGCTTAGATTAATACTGTAAGTAACTGTTTTTCCAATCTTTTCAGAAACAATTAATCCCGCCTCACGCAATATTGTGAAATGTGCGGACATCGTGGGTCGGGAAACGGCAAATTCGCCCGCGAGTTGCCCCGCTGTACGGGGCCCTGCACGCAGCAATATCAGCACCCGCCGCCGGGTAGGGTCCGCGAGGGCTTTGAAAACGCTTGCCATAATTAGTTATTTAGCTAAATGTCTAAATATAAGTCAAGCGATAATCCAATCGCAGGTGCGAACAGAAAACAAAAGCGAGCCTAGGTGTTGGGCAGGTTTCGCAACTGCGGTCGCGACGCGTCGCGCAGTTCGTACAGCTCAATCAGGTTGCCGAAGGGGTCGCGGCCATAGATCGCCGAGGAATTGCCAAAATCGACCGGCGGGCCAACAAAGCTCATACCGGCGGCAGTGAGCCGCGCGTGTTCCTCTGCAATGCCTTGCACCTGCAAAGCAATGTGCGAGTAGCCCCTATCGTTTGGATCGGCACGCCGGTCCCTGGACTGCGGCGTCTGGTACTGCCACAGCTCAACAAAGGCGTTGCTGATTTGCAACATCGCGCCGCGGGCTGCAGACCCCGGCAAGCCAATCGCTGAATCTATTACCGGGTTGTCGCCATGCCACTCAAACCGATCCACCAGTTTGCAGCCAAGGTGCTCGGTGTAAAACTCGATGCCCGCATCGAGGTCGGTCACTACCAGCGCCACATGGTGCAGCCCAACAATCACGGGGTGACCAACAGCTTACCCATATGGCCACCCACAAACATTTTGTTGAGCGCCGCTGGAAACGCATCAATGCCTTCTTCAATTTGCTCCGGCAGCTTCAGGCCCGCGTCCATCCATTCAACAATCTGTTTGGTGAATGCGGCGTACTCTTTTTCATAATGAAAGACCGTAAAGCCAAGCATGCGGGCGTTCCGTTCAGCGATGCGCAAATACAGCTTGGGGCCGCGCACCTCTTCCATGTTGTTGTATTGTGAGATCGCCCCACACAACACCACCCGGGCTTCCATACGAATGCGATCAAGCACTGTATCCAACAGTTCCCCACCAACGTTATCGAAGTACAGGTCGACCCCATCCGGCGCCAGCGCATCCAGTTGTCCACCAACGTCTGGCGCTTTGTAATCCACGGCCCCATCGATACCGATGGTGTCGGTTAGCCATTGCGTTTTGGCGGCTCCACCTGCAATACCAATCACACGGGCTCCGGAATGTTTGGCCAGTTGGCAAGCCACGGTACCCACCGCTCCAGCCGCCCCTGACACCACGACCGTCTCGCCGGCCTGGACGGCACCCACGCGGCACATTCCTGCGTAGGCGGTAAGCCCCGTAGTCACGCCTAACAGGCCCAGGAACATTGATGGCGGCTGGTTGCCAAGGTCGATTTTTTGATAAGCCGCCGGTGGTCCCTGCGCAATGGACTGGGCCATAGTGGGGCCGGTTATCCAATCACCCACGGCAAGCTCCGGCGCTGAAGATTCGATGACCTTGCCCACACCAAGGGCGACCACCGGCTCACGCAATCCCGCCTGGCCATGAAAGCCGCCATCTCCCAGGGTGGTACGAATAAAGGCGTCTACCGAAACGTGGGACACCTCGACTCGCACCTGGCCTTCTTCAAGTGGTGGCAAGGCCACGGTTTCAACCTCAAAGTGGCTGGGCTCAACCAGACCAGTAGGCCGTTCCACCAACACTACGCGGCGATTGTCCACGCTTACGCACCTCCATCAATCGCGATACTCTGGCCGGTAACCCAGGCCGAGGCTTGCGAACACAAAAACAACGCAGACGCGCCGAGGTCTTCGGGCGTACCCAGTCGTCCTGCGGGCAGCCTTAACATCTTCTCAAGTTTGGGCAGATCCTCATCGGTGAGCTTCATCGCCTTCATCATAATCTCCGTCGGCACTGCACCGGGCATGATGCAGTTCACCCGCACACGCGGACCCAATTCGTTAGCAAACGCTTGCGTCAACATGTTTACCCCCACTTTCGCGGCGCTGTAATGGCCGCTGCCGGCAATGGCACTCCGGGCTGCAATGGAGGAGATGTTCAGAACGCGGCCACCGTCCTCCATGTGCTTCGCAGCGGTGCGCGTGCAATGAAAAACGGCGGATAAGTTAAGCGCAAGCGTTGCATCCCACTCTTCTTCCGGCAAGTCCATCAACGGCATTTGCAGCGGCGAACCACCGGCGTTATTTACCCAGATATTGAGCTTGCCAAAGTGTTTTACCGCTGTTTCTGCGAGTACCGTTACTGCACTCGAATCGGTCACGTCGCAGGTCACTGCCAGCGCCGAGCCATTGGCTGAATTGATTTCTTCAGCAACGCGTTCGATCTCGTGCGTGCGCCGCGCGGCCAGAACGACATGCGCACCCGCCTGGGCAAACACTTTCGCAATACCTTCCCCAATACCGCGCCCTGCACCGGTAATCACCGCCACTTCGCCATCTAATCCAAATAGTCGATCTAACATCGTATCCCTCGCCTTTCTTCTTGAAGTTTTGCACTAAAGTTTCGTCTTAACCAGCGCAAGCCCTAGGCCAGCACGGCATCCTCTGGCAGTGTCATGTAAGGCGCGCTCTCTTCCACCTGACAGAACAACGTTTTGAAGCGCCACCCCTCAGCAGTTCTTACGTAGGTCTCGCGGTACCAGCCAATGATGCGGTGATATTGCGGCTGATGCTCCGCCACATTGGCCGTGTACAGCATGATGAGACGCCACATTCCAGTTGCCGTATCCCCATTGACGTCAATGATCGGGTTCATAGCGTTATGCGCCGAGGTTTTAATCAGTTCGCTTGCCCGCAACGCCGCAAAATACCCTTCAATTTCAGCCGTCCCCTCATAGCGACCACTCACGCTCGCCTCCCAAACGCCGTCGGGCACAAACAACTCCGCGAGCGCAGGCGGATTGTGGTCGTCGTCGCAGAGCTGGCAATAGCGAGCCTTAAGTTTGCGGATGGCCTCGATATCTTCGAGGACCTGCAGGCGCTGAGAATCGGTTGCTGACATTATGCGGCCTCTAACTGGCCAGGCCTTTTTTGCCGTCTTCGCGAATGAGATCAGGCGGTGCTGTGTTAAACGAACCTGCCATTCCATTGGTTGTCTGACCACCGTCAACCACCAGAGTGTGGCCCGAAATGTAGCGGGCTTCTTCGCTTAACAAATAAGTAATGGCGAGCGCGATGTCGATCGGCATGCCGGCAATGCCCAACAGCGAACCACTGGCGATCGATTCGGCGGCCTCTTCGGTGGCCTCAGGATCACCAGCGATAACCGCGCTGGTCATCGCAGACACCGTGTTCCCTGGAGCCACGGCGTTGACTCGAATTCGATCGGCCGCCAGTTCGCTGGCAACCGATTTGGTCAGCCCAACAACGCCGTGCTTGGCCATGGTGTAAGCATGTGGCCCAAGTCCGCCAATCACGCCCGCAGTGCTGGCCAGACTAACGATTGAGCCACTGCCTTGCGGCTGCATCACCCGGGCTGCGTGCTTCATGCCCAGAAAAACCGCTCGTGACAGAATATTCATCGTGAAGTCGAATGCCTCAACATCGGTTTCGGCGACCTTGCCGACCGCGCCGACAATGCCCGCGTTGTTCACCATGCCATCGAGTCGGCCAAAGTGCGCAACTGCATGGTCGACCGCACCAGCGATGTCAGCCTCTTGAGTGACGTCACACTTAATAGCACTGGCATTTGCCCCAAGCTCCGCCGCCAAGGTATCGCCCTTGTCCGCCTGCAGGTCGGCAATAACGACACGGCCGCCCTGCTCGATCACCTGTCGAGCGGTACCTTCACCGATACCGCTCGCTGCACCAGTTACGAGCACAACCTTCGTGTCCAGTCGACCCATGTCTCTCCCCTTTTTGTTGGTTCCCATGCCGCAGGTTAGCGCATATTGTGTACTCTAGGCAGCGCCTGTTACGTAAATACCGGTGGAGGGAAACATGAGCAAAACAACCACAGCTGAAGATACCAATGCTTGGGTGGCCGACAGACTGGCCTGCCAGGACGTCATGGCAAGCTATGCCAAGGCCGTTGATGAACGCGACTTCAAACTCTATCGATCGTGCTTCGCCGATGACGTCGAAATTGTCGGGTTTGGCGCCGAGACCATGCATGGCGGCGACGCCTGGACCGAATACGTGGTGGGTGCGCTCGAGAACTATTCCGCCACCCAGCACATGCTGGGACCGCAGCTAGCGACTATCGATGGCGATATTGCCCAATGCCGAACTGACGTCCAGGCCTGGCATCTGATGAAAGAGCCCGCAAACCAGACCCTGACCCTGTGGGCGACTTACAACAGCACGATGCACCGCACCGCTGCTGGTTGGAAGATCAAGCGTCACGAGCTTGTTGCGCGGGCCACTGCCGTCAATGACATCGGTTAACGCCTGACTTGTAGAGCTCGGCTGTCAAAGCTCGACTACCGTTTTACCAAAGTTCTTGCCGGCAAACAGGTCGCAAAACGCCGGGCCCACCTGTTCAATGCCCTGCAATCGATACTCCGGCGCAACCAGCTTGCCCTGGTCAAGCCAGGCCGCCAGTTCGCTCCGCGCAGCCGGGTAACGCTCTACCTGGGTATGCGCAAAAAAACCTTCCATGCGCGCTTCCCGCGCCGTCAACTGAAAAAGGTTCGACGGCCCCGGTTGCGGATCACCATAGGTCGCCACTGCCCCACACAGAGCAATGCGCGCACCGATTGCGATGTGATCAAGCACGGTTTCAAGCACGGGTCCGCCGACATTGTCAAAATAAACATCAACCCCATCTGGACAATGCTCCGCGAGCTGGGCAGCCACGTCGCCATGATGATCGATGCAGGCCGCATACCCAAGCTCCGCCACTAGCCGCGCGCACTTTTCGGCGCCCCCTGCAATGCCCACAGCCCGTGCGCCCTGAATGGTCGCGATCTGACCGGCAATGCTGCCGACAGCACCACCCGCAGCGCTCACTACAACGGTCTCACCCGCCACGGGCTTGCCGATATCAAGCATGCCAAAGTAGGCCGACAAACCGGTGTCACCTAGCACACCGAGAAAGTAGTTGGGTGGATGGCCTTCATCCACGGGCACCTTGATCAGGAAGTCGCTCGCATCGGTTACCGAGTATTGCTGCCAGGCGAGTCGCGCCATAATCCATTCGCCAACGGCGTAGTCTGCATGCTGGGTTTGCTCCACCTGGCCAAGCACCAGCCCCATTACCGGCGCATCGAGGGCCATTGCCGGCAGCACTTCGTCACCCGAACCTTCGTCCATCCAGTTGCGAAACCCTGCGTCGAGGGAAATGAAGTGATTCTTAAGCAACATCTGACCAGGCTCCAGTGCCTGCAACGCTGTGGTCGCAAGCCGAAAATCTGCCGGTTGGGGCTTGCCTTGCGGCCGTCGCGCAAGTACTACTGACGTGTTGTCTGTCACTCGTATTTCCTCGATATTTCAGCACTGAACAAGCACCTGATTATGGCACGGTACGCTCATCGGGGTGATGCGAACATTGACGAAAGCCCGGCTGCAACGAACAATCAGTCCTCCACACAAAAAAGAGAGACCAATCATGGCTGCATACTTTATTGCCCAATACGAGGTGACCAACCCAAGCCTGTACGCCGAATACCAGCAGGGTGCCGGACCGACACTTGCCGCCCACGGCGCCGAGCTCGTCGCTTTCGATGTCGCAGCCGCACCGGTTGAAGGCACTGCACCAGGCGCGCAAACAGTGATCATTAAGTTTGAGTCTACCGAAGCCGCCAACGCCTGGTACAACAGCGATGAATATCAAGCCGTGGTATCTAAACGTTTGGAGGCCACCCAAGGTTACGCGGTGATTTCTCAGAGCATGAACGCTGGCTAACTAGGCTGCTAATGGGAGGGTATGTGGATCAGACTTCTCTGCTGCTCCACTGCCCACCCCGGGCAGGCCGGTGCTGGCTTTTCTTGCTCTGGGATTTCTTGCTCTGGGTTTTCTTTTGCTGTGTAGCAGACAGCTTCCTGCTGCTGCCGCGCTTGCGGTTTCCACTGGGGCCGGCGGGCACGAGCTTACCCGGACCGTCGCCAATCAGATCACGGCGCTTCATGGTAATCAGTGACTCACGCAGGTAACCCCAGTTACCTTCGTCGTGATACCGTAAAAAAGCTTTCTGCAAGCGCCGCTCAGGCAGGGTTTTCGCCGATTTCACCAGCTGACCGCGCTTGTACTTTAACGGTTTCAGGGGGTTACGCCCGGAGTGATACATCGCCGTTGCAAGCGCCATCGGTGACGGATAAAACGTCTGCACCTGATCAACACGAAACTTGTTGGCCTTCAACCACAGCGCAAGCTGCAGCATTTCTTCATCACTTGAGCCCGGGTGTGCAGCAATGAAGTAAGGTATCAGGTACTGCTTTTTTCCTGCCGCCTTGGAGTACTTTTCAAACAGCTTCTTGAAGGCATAGTAGGAACCCATACCGGGCTTCATCATCAGGCTCAGGGTCTCTTGTTCGCTGTGCTCGGGTGCAATTTTTAGATAACCACCTACGTGATGTGTAACCAGCTCTTCCACGTATTCTTCATCGCGCACAGCGAGGTCGTAGCGCAAACCTGAGGCGATAAGAACGCGCTTGACACCAGGTACCGCACGCGCTGCGCGATACAGTGCGGTTGTAGGCGCATGATCAGTATCAAGGTTTTTGCAGATCGTTGGGTACACACATGACAGACGCCGGCAGTTCGCCTGTATGGCATCGCTCTTGCACTGCAATTTATACATGTTGGCGGTTGGGCCGCCCAAATCCGAAATTGTGCCGGTAAAACCCGGCACCTTGTCGCGAATGTCTTCAATTTCATTGATGATCGATTCTTGCGAACGACTCTGAATCACGCGCCCTTCATGCTCCGTGATCGAACAAAAAGTACAGCCACCGAAGCAACCGCGCATGATGTTGACACTGGTTTTGATCATTTCGTAGGCAGGAATCTTTGCGTCGCCATACACCGGATGTGGTCTGCGTTGATAAGGCAACCCAAAGATGTAGTCCATCTCAGGCGTCGTCAGGGGAATGGGTGGCGGGTTTACCCACACCTCGTGCTCGCCATGTTTTTGCACCAGTGTATGCGCATTGTGCGGGTTCGATTCCTGATGCAGTACTCTTGATGCATGAGCGTAAAGCACTGGATCGTTCTTCACTTTTTCAAATGATGGTAGCCGCACGTAGGTCCGCTCAAGCGCCAGCGGCTCAATCGCATCAGCGCGTGATTTGAGCGGCAGCGGAATTATGCGCACCGGCCGGGGTTCATTTTCATCGTGCACTGCGTACCCTGCTTCAGCCTTGCCCTGATTCGGTTCATAGTCGTACGGGTTTGGGATAGCGTCGATGGCGCTGGGCCAATCGATGCGCGTACTGTCGATCTCGGCCCAACCAGCGGGTAGCGTCTTGCGTATTACCGTAGTGCCGCGAATATTCGTTAGTGTGGCAATGGTTTCTGCCGTTGCCAGCCGCTGAGCAACTTCCGAAATCGCGCGCTCAGCATTGCCGTACAACAGAATGTCTGCGCCAGAATCGATAAGCACCGAGCGGCGCACGGTGTCGCTCCAATAGTCGTATTGGGCAATGCGACGCAGGCTCGCTTCGATACCGCCCAGCACAATAGGGTTGTCTTTGAACGCTGCCCGCAACAATTGGCAGTAGACGATAACGGCGCGATCAGGTCGTTTACCTGCTTCGTCACCGGCGGTGTAGGCATCGTCATTCCGCACAAGTCGATCTGCGGTATAGCGATTGATCATCGAATCCATGTTGCCCGCAGTAACGCCGAAGAACAGGTTGGGTTCGCCGAGCACCTTCACCGAGTCTGGGTCGCGCCAATCCGGTTGCGAGATAATGCCAACGCGGAAACCCTGCGCCTCCAAAAAGCGTCCCATAACCGCCATGCCAAAACTCGGCGCATCAACATAGGCATCACCCGTAACTATGATGATGTCGCAACTATCCCAACCCAGAGCGTCCATTTCTGCACGACTCATCGGCAGGTATTGCGATGTGCCATAGCACTCCGCCCAATACTTGGGGGCCGCGTAAATTGCCGGGGCGGCGATGGGCGAGTGTTTCATAGCAATAGCGCTGTAATTCAAGTCTATTCGTGGAAATTCGAAGGTTCTGCTCAACAAACCTACAGTCATTCAAAGGCCAACAAAAACCAACAACCCTGTTACTTCTTCACACTACTGTCGCATAGGTCGCCCGCCCAACTCGTGCAATCATATCGATTCGTATACATCAGTCTGTTTGTGAGATGCGCAGCACATCCGTGCCAACGCATTCGACCAAATACAAGACTCTGGAGAATTGCATGGCCTCAGGTGGCTCGAAATCACTAAGTCGACTCATTTCACTCATCGGGTCAATCAGCGGGTTGATGTTCGTAGGGGCCAATGTGCACGCACATTTACCAAACATCAATGACCACACGAGCGTAATTCCATTTATCGTAGAAGGCGGTACCGGGGACAGCGCAGCGAGCACGGCTAGCGCAACCAGTGGTGATGGACGCTTTGTGGTATTCAGCTCCTTTGCCAGCGATCTCGTACCTGTTGACAACAACGGCCAGGAGGACGTTTTTCTGTTCGACCGGCAAAATGGCACACTCTTGCTGGTGAGTCGGAACAGCGAGGGCGCGGCAGGTAACGGGCCTTCCAAATCCGCAGTGATCAGCGCCGACGGCAACAGCATCGCGTTTGTTAGCAGCGCAACCAATCTATATGTCGACAACAACGGTGCCGTGCAGGATGTAGTGGTCTACAACCGCCTGAGCAAGACTTTTGAAGTAGTCAATCGTAACGATCCAGGTGACCAGTCACAGCTACCTGCCAACAATCCGGCGCTTTCCGCAGACGGCCGATTCGTCGCCTTTGACTCTGCAGAGGCACTGGTTGCTGAAGCAACCCAGGGTATTCGCGGCGTCTACGTGCGGGATCGTTTCAGCAACACAACCCAACTCGTTAGTCGCACGCCAGACGGTGCTTTTCCGAACGGCGAGTCCACCGATCCTGCCATCAGCGCAGACGGAAGTCTGGTTGCTTACGCCTCCCGAGCAACTGACATCGCAGCCGGAGCAGCCGAAGTCGCAAACATTTACTACATCGACCGCAACTCGCTAATCACCGAGCTAGTGACTGCAAATGGCAATGCCGATTCACTTAACCCTGCGATCAGCGGCAACGGCGCTTTCGTGGCCTATCAATCTGAAGCCGACAGTATCAGTGACCAGGATTTCAACACTGCAAGCGACGTGTTCGTCTGGGAAGCTGCAACCGGCACCGTCACACTCGTCAGCCGTCAAGCCTCAGGGGAGTCGGCCAATGGTTTTTCACTTGAACCTGTACTCAACGAAGACGGTAGCAGCGTGGTCTATCTCTCAACAGCAAACAACATCGTCGACGGGGACTCCAACGGTGTCGCTGACGCCTTTTTGCTGAACAGAACAACAGGGCTAACAACACGGGTAAACGTGGCAGAAGATGGCACCCAAGCGGATCTGGAAGCGTTCAACCCAAGCTTGTCAGCAGACGGTAACACCGTGGTTTTTTGGTCCTCTGCAACAACTCTGACTACGCTCGATGCAGCCAATCATTCGGACGTGCTCATTCGCAATCTGGGCCTTGCGGTTCCGCAGCCCATGATCCTCTCATCGGTACTGCCCAGCAGTCGCGCGACTGAAGTCGATCAAACCGTGACCGTGTTTGCAACCATGGTAGCCAGCGATATTGGTAGCGAATGCCGTATCGAACTGGCAAGCCCCATCGACGCGAGCATTTTCTATCAGCGCACCGATCCCACTACTAACGAGCTTATTGGTGAGCCCAACGTTCCTGTCTACTTACGCCCCAATGTGCCCCAGAGTTTTGCCATTGGCATCACCGCGTTCGCGCCGCTAGAGCCACAAGAGATTGAGTTTGCTTACGTTTGCAGCACTGGCAACCCGGCGGATGTGTTTGTGGCGACCAACACGGTGCTGTTCTCGGCAAGCGAACAACCAACTCTTGATATCGTGGCTGCGGTCGCAACAATTAATAACGACGGCATCGTGAACATTCCAGACAGCGAGAACTTTGGAATATTTTCGGCCGCCAACGTTAACGTTGGGAGTGCCGGCAATGTGACAGCAAGTGTCGCGGTACTGGGCCAGCAACTCGACGAAGTCCTGATTTGCCCTACCAACTTCATCACCGGCGCATGCATAGACACACCCGGCCAAAGTACCTTGGCATTTCAGGACGAAAACGGTACCGCAAGCTTCGGAATATTCGTCCGCAACTCCACACCTGTCGAGTTTCGGCCTGACGTGAATCGACTGGCGCTTGTTTTCACTGACGATGAAGGCGTGGTTCGCGGCCGCACCAGCGTTGCGGTGCGCAGCAACTAAGGCGGCACCTTGCTTTGTCTTGGTTCTTAGGTCTTGGGAGGGATACTGACCTCTAACTACGACGTATTTTGCGGAATAAAAAACGGGTGAACACCGACTGAGTAAACGGATCAATCAGTCGGTACAGCCGCCCACTGTTGTAAACCACCCGACCTCGCGCCATTGCGCGCAGCCCTTCAGAGACCACGGTTTTAGTGTCGTACCACAGCCAGGCTGGTATGGCATCGCGCAACGCATGCATATGCGGTTCGCTGTGAAACTCGGTGCGGGTAAAGCCCGGACACAGGGCCATCACTTGCACGCCCGTACCTTGCAGAGAGCTGGCAAGCGCCTCAGATAGTGCGATCAGGTAAGCCTTGGCCGGCCCGTATGTCGTGTCGTTGGCACGCATCAACCGACCTGCGACCGAGGCTACATTGAGTACCTGTCCATGCCCACGCTCCACCATGCCAGGCACAAGTAAATGGGTAAGCGCGGCGGCAGAAGTCATCATCAATTCGATATAGGCGCGGTGCTCTGGCCAGTCCCGATCATGTAGCAGATCAGGTCCGGCACTACCGGCGTTGTTGATCAAAGTGTCTATACTGAGGTTTAGACGTCTGAGTTGCTCCAGCAGCTGCGCCGGCGCCTGTGGATCTTGCAGGTCGGCTGCCAGTACATGCGCCTGCACGCCATAGGTCTCAGACAGCTCTTCCGCCAGAACAGTGAGACGGTCTTTACGCCTCGCGACTAGCACCAGCTGATTACCAAGTGCTGCAAGCTGGCGCGCAAACTCTGCACCAAGCCCTGCTGAGGCGCCGGTCACCAGTGCTGTACGGACGGTACTACTACTCCCGGACAACGACACTTACCGGGGTTGCAAGCGCAACAACGCAAACTTGTAGGGTGCTTCGTCGGTTTCAAGTTTTTGTGCCCAGAAAGGATACTTGGCGCCGAGCGCTGCGAAGGCGCGGTAGAATTCCGCCGGGTCCGTGACCGGGTAGATCGTCATTTCATATATTGAATCGTTCACCCGCAACCGTACTCTGGGATCAGCCGCGACAACCTTGTTCCAGTATTTGCTGCCAGGAAACTCCATGGCCGCGGTATACAACGACGGCAGATAGGGATTACCCCCATCCTCGGCGATAACCGTTGTGACGGAAAATGGGATGCCATACCAGGGGTGAGTTTCTACATGCACCTCAGCGATAGCCTCATCTTGCAGAAACGACCAACTCGCGGGCAGCGCACTTAGCTCGCCCGTGAGCCTGGTACCCGGCCGACGATCCTTTGGCTCAACCCCAACAAAGGCGAGAAAACTCCACACAACCAGGAGTAACAGCACCACACCAAACAGAAACTTCTTCATAGCTTGTTCTTTAGTTCTTTTTGGGAGCTCTTTCTGAGGCTCTTTCTGAGGCTCTTTCTGGGGCTCAGGCTGCCGCCGCCATAACAGACGCTGCCAGTTCGTAACTCTTCAAACGCGCCTGATGATCAAAAATTTGGGCCACCACCATAATCTCGTCAGCACCCGTGTCAGCCACAAAGGTCTCTAATTGAGCCCGCACTTTACCCGGCGTGCCAACCGCTGCGCAGCGTGACACATCGGCGAGCATGCCGAGTTCCGCCTGGCCCAACTGAGCATGAAAATCACGCACCGGTGGCGGCAACTGCCCAGGGACGCCGCGCCGCAGGTTGAGCATGGCCTGCTCTGATGAACTGCGTAAGAACTGCGCTTCCTCATCGGTGTCGGCGGCGACAATATTGTAGCCCAACACCACGTAGGGTTCGCTTAACTGCTCGGAGGGCTTAAAGCGCTCTCGATACAGTGCTACGGCCTGATCCATCGCCTGTGGCGCAAAGTGTGATGCAAAGGCATAGGGCAACCCAAGGGCTGCGGCGAGCGATGCCCCGTACAAACTTGAGCCCAGTATCCACAGTGGCACGTTAGATCCTGCCCCAGGTGTGGCCTGCACACGTTGGCCCTCTTGCGGCTCAGACAAATACGCTTGCAGTTCGAGGACATCCTGCGGAAACGCATCGACATTGCCCGCCAACGTGCGCCGCAACGCTTGCGCCGTCAGTTGGTCGGTGCCGGGAGCACGACCCAGTCCCAGATCGATTCGGCCGGGGAACAGCGCGTCCAGCGTACCAAACTGTTCAGCAATAACCAGCGGTGCGTGATTGGGCAGCATGATGCCGCCTGCGCCAACACGAATACTCGACGTACCACCAGCGATGTGGCCAATCACTACTGAGGTTGCGGCACTCGCGATGCCGCGCATGTTGTGATGCTCGGCAACCCAATAGCGTTTGTAGCCGAGCGCTTCCGCGTGCTGCGCGAGCGACAACGAATTTCGTAACGCCTCGCTTGCATTACTGCCCTGCCTGATCGGTGACAGATCGAGAACACTAAGTGGCACCATAATAAATTCTCCTAAGCCCTCGGTGAGTTAGTCTAGTAGCGAGGTTTGCAACCGCTCGGTGGCAGCCAGGTAGTCTTCCATAAACTCCCGCACCACCGTGCGCGAATCCACTGTCTCATTCATAAGGCCTACACCCTGGCCCACAAAGTAGGTCGCAAGCTGACGAGCGCCTTTGTGGCCACCCTCGGCAAGTTTGGTCACCTTGGCCAGCGGCGTTTCACTAACCAGTGACTGCAGCGGCATCGGCAATGGCTCGGGGGCATCGTCGGCTTCCCAGGCCTCAGTCCAGGGTGATACTAGCTGCCGGGAGTATTTGCCTGTGCGCGCTTTGGAGCGCACCGTCTGGCGAGAACTCGCCTGCAACATTTTTTCTTTCAACACGGGTGACGTTTCTGCTTCGGTGGTGGTCAACCAAACAGACCCGGTCCAGGCCCCGTGAGCGCCCATCGCCATCGCCGCTGCCATTTGCCGCCCCGTAGCGATACCACCAGCCGCCAGCACCGGCACACCGCTGTCTTCTACCGCCATGCACACCTCCGGCACCAACACCATAGTGGACACTTCGCCACAATGCCCACCGGCTTCAGTGCCCGACACGACCAGTATGTCCACCCCGGCCTCTACCTGCTTCACGGCGTGTTCTTTCGCGCCCACCAACGCGGCTGAAACCACGTTATGTTCTTTGCACATTTCCAGCATGTAGCGCGGGGGAACACCCAGCGCGTTAGCAATGAGCTTAATCGGGTGCGAAAAGGCAACGTCAATAATGTTAGCCGCTCGTCCGGCGGTCAGAAAACCGCCACCACTCGCACGCTGATTGGTATAAACATCCGCCGTGTCGATATCGTTTTGCGCCAAAATTCCTCGAGCGTAGTCTCTGTGCTCATCCGGCACCTTCGACAAATAGTCTTCGGAACTGGCGTTATCGTCGGTGATTGCCATGGATGTCGGCGCAATCAGATCCACCCCGTAAGGCATGCCGTCAATATGCTCGTCAATCCACTTCAGTTCGGTCTCAAGTGTCTCTGCGTTGTAGCCCGCAGCACCCAGCACCCCAAAGCCACCCGCTTTTGACACAGCAACCACTACATCTCGACAGTGGGTAAACGCAACCAGTGGAAATTCGACCCCCAACAAATCACATACCGGTGATTTCATACCCCCTCCTTAACGCGTTCCAGTTAACGCCCTGTAAATTCGTTTAAACATCCTTGTTGGGATTAATCAGATACTTTTCACCCGTCGCCTGCTTACCATAGGTGTTAATCGCATCGATGGTGAGCGCTTGCGCCAGTGACACTTCTGCCGTATAGCTGCTCGCGAAGGTGGTCTTGATTTCATTGGCCACGCGTTGGCGCAAGGCCTCTGCCGCTTCGAAGCCAATCTTGGCCAGGAAGGGCGTTAGTAGCCAACCACCAATACTCCAGGACAAACCGAAGTTGCGATTAAACTCGGTAGGCCTGCGATCCAGACCACCGTAGATATAAACCTGCTTAAACGTATCGGAACCGTAACGACTGTACTCTTTGGCCGTCATGTTGGCGGCACGCTCCATCGCGGTGAGAATCTGCCCAGCCAGGGGGCCACCACCGGTCGCATCGAACGCGATGGTCGCACCGGTAGCCACCAGCGCATCTGTTAGTTGTGCCATGAAGTCAGCGTCGCTGCTGTTGCACACATGTGTCGCACCAATGGCTTTGAGCACATCTACCTGTTCCTGCTTGCGGACAACGTTCACCAATTGAATGCCGTCTGCGATACATATCTTGTTCAACATTTGGCCAAGGTTCGAGGCCGCTGCAGTGTGCACCAACGCCGTATGCCCTTCGGCCTTCATGGTCTCCGTCATGCCCAGCGCTGTTAGCGGGTTTACAAAGCAAGATGCGGCCTCGGCCGGAGTTGTCCCTTCGGGCATCACCAGACATTGCTTGGCCTTGAGCGCACGAAACTGGGTGTAAGTTGCCCCGCCCAGAATACCCACTGTTTTGCCGAGCAGCGATTGCGCAAGCTCTGAGTCACCCGCCGCAACCACCACGCCCCCACCCTCGTTGCCAACCGGCATCGATTGATCGAGACGCGGCTTTAAGCCCTTGAGAATACCGGGAGCAACATCCGCAGTAATTACCGGCGCGGCAGCAGTGCCGCTCGCCTTCGCTGTTCCCATATCGGCCATGCCAAACAAAAGGCCAAGGTCAGATGGGTTTATCGGCGCGGCTTCGACCCGAACGACCACCTCTTCAGACTTGGGCTCCGGAATGTCAATGTCGACCAGATCGAGCACGAGCTGGCCCTCACTGGTTACGGTAGAACGAAGTTGTTTTTGTTGTGGCATGAATAATCCTAGAAGTTATTGTTCATCGAAGAGTGCTAGGGGTAAGAGTGCACGGGGCTGAAATTTGATGCAGTTGGCTCGGCGCCTAAAATGGGTGCTCTTCACCGTTCCACTTGTAGAACTTACCCGAGTCCGCTTTGGTCATGCCATCGATTACTTTTATGATGCCGCTGGCAGACTCGTCGGCGGTGATCTCTGCGTGTGGTCCGCCCATGTCGGTCTGTACCCAGCCTGGATGCATCAAGCCAATCGTTATTGGCTCGTCTTTCCAATCGATTGACAGGCTGACAAACGCTCTACTAACGCCTGCTTTTGTAGAGCCATAAATATACATGCCACCCATAGGCCAGGTAGAGGCTGCGAGCTGGCTGGTCAAGGTCATGAGCTTGCCGTTGCCGCTGGCGGCGAGGTTGTGCTTGAACTCGCGGGCCACAATCAGAGGACCGATGGTGTTGACGTTCAAGGCGTCATGCCAGGCATCGATATCAAAATCGTCGAGCGATTGCGCGCCCCCACCGGTGGCGCCGGCGTTGTTGATCAGTATATCGATCGGTTGCGCACCGATGCGTTTCGCAGCGGCACCGATTGACTCAGGGTCACCCAGTTCCATTCGCTCGACGGTGACATTGTCTAGCTTCAGGGCGTCTGCCGCCTCTGGATTGCGCACGCACGCGATAACCTGATGTCCTGCATCGACATAATGCTGTGTCAGTGCCAGACCAATACCGCGATTGGCTCCTGTGATAAGTACGTTCCCCATGGTTGCTCCCTTCGTGTGTCTTTGTATGTTGTGTGGTTGCTTTTAGTAGTGCTAATTCTATGCCATCAAGATAGCCCAAGATCGAGCAAGATAGTATGGGCCGTGCAGAGCTTTACGCCGGCCTACTTCCCAGCACCCTGCGACTAGGGTATTAATAACCGCTTGATAAGGGGAATACACCGATGGGAAAACTCACAGCCAAGGTCGCGCTGGTCACCGGCGCAGCCAGCGGTATCGGCAGGGCGAGCGCACTGAAGTTCGCTGAAGAAGGTGGCGCCATCATGTGCGCAGACCTCGACGATGAGGGCGCGGCACGCACGGCGGCCATGATCCAGCAGGAGGGCGGGAAAGCCGCTTCTCTCGGCCTCGACGTAACCAGCGAGAGTGCCACCATCGCGGCCCTGGAGAGCACAGCCAGCGAATTCGGGAGCTTGCAGGTGCTGTTCAATAACGCAGGTGTCGGTGGCGGCGATATCGACTGGGATACCATCATCAGTGTTAACTTGAAAGGCGTGGCCGACGCGCTCTTTCATGGCGCACCCTTTCTCGCCGATCAAGGCGGTGGCGCGATTATCAATACCTCATCCATCGCCGGTCTCGTCGGCCTGGTGGGTGCACCCCCAACGGAAGAAGACGAGGTCAACCTCGAACTGTCGCCTGGCGCAGGCGCTTATGTTGCGTCCAAACACGGGGTGGCTGGGCTCACCAAACAGTACGCCATCGCCTTTGGGGCCATGGGTGTAAGAGTCAACGCCATATCCCCAGGCTACATCGAAACGCCCATGACCGCCGAAATGCGCGAGACACCTGAAGGCGAAGAATTTCTGGTCTCGCTGCATCCCATGGGCAGGCTCGGACAACCCGAAGAGATAGCCGCAGCCGCCGCGTTTCTTGCCAGCGACGAGGCAAGCTTTGTAAACGGCATAGTCATGCCGGTGGATGGCGGCTACACAGCACGCTAACGCGAACGCCGGCCCGCAGCGGAGCGTGCCAGCTATTCAACCGGTTCAGCGCCAACAGACAGTAACAGCCGCCATAATGAGTGCATCACCATGAATACCGAGTGGACCAGCTACTGGACCAAAAGCCGAGCGAGAGGCCCAATGGTTTTTATCCTCAAACGCGGCACAGCCCTTGGGTTGGTTATGTTTGCACTTCTGATTGTTGTGCCACGCGTCTTTTTAATGGTGGAAGATCAGGGGCTGCCGATTTGGCAGTTTTGCATGTTCATGGCGCTTGGCTATCTGCTGGGTTGGTTCTTATGGGTGGCCAACGAACGCACCTACCACAAGTTCAATCGAGAAAACCCGGAACAAACAGCCCCAGAAGAAGAGCAGTCATGAGTGATGCAACCCTTATCAGCATGACGCGCATGTGGCCAAACGACGAGTTTAAACGCTGGGTCGCGAGCGTCCTACAGACCGCGCTTAAAGTCCGAGCGCACTATAACTATTAGCGATTTCGGTGATTGCCACTGTGTAGGCGGCCATGCGCAAATCCGTCACGTTATCGTCTTCCCACCAGGTCTCGCGCATGCGGTCGTAGGCATCGCGCATGGTGTCATCAAGACCTGAGCGCACAAGCGCAAGTTCATCCGATCCGGTGGCGAACTGGCTTTCGAACGCCGGCGGAAAGTTAAAGCCCTGGCGCTGCAGTTCGTCGAGTAGCAAATTCGCTTTGTATTCTTCCTGCCGGCGCTGCATACGACCGAAGCGAATGTGGGAGAGATTACGGACCCATTCGAAATAGGACACCGTCACCCCGCCCGCGTTTGCGTACATGTCAGGAATAATCAGCACGTCCTTGTTACGTAAAATTTCGTCAGCAATGGCCGTTACCGGACCGTTCGCCGCCTCAATAATCACTCGGGCAGATATCTGCGGCGCATTGTGTTTATCGATTACACCTTCAATAGCAGCAGGCACCAGAATGTCGCAGTCTTTCATTAGCACCTGCATGCCATCTTTCACGTATCTGCCCGGTTGATACTCCGCCAGGCCACCTTGGGCATTGATGTGCTCGCGCAGGGCCACACAGTCGATACCAGCGTCATCCACAATGGCACCATCGCGCTCGATAACGCCAACAATCAACGCACCATCTTCTTCTGCCAGACACTTGGCAGCATGATAACCCACGTTGCCAAGGCCCTGAACGATGATGCGCTTACCTTCAAGACCGCCCTCAAGGCCAGCTCGCGCGAGATCTTCCGGGTAGCGAAACAGTGAACGCAGGGCGTACTGAACACCGCGGCCGGTTGCCTCCACTCTGCCCGCAATGCCACCCTTCCCGACCGGCTTGCCGGTGACACAGGCGGAGCTGTCGATGTCCCTGGGGTTCATGCGACGATATTCATCGGCAATCCAGGCCATCTCTCGTTCACCCGTGCCCATATCAGGCGCAGGGACGTTTTGTGACGGGCTGATAAGGTCACGCTTGGCCAGCTCATAGGCGAACCGGCGGGTAATGCGCTCGAGTTCGTGCTCGTCCCAATCATTCGGATTTACGCACAGCCCCCCCTTCGAACCACCAAAGGGTGTCGCTACTAAAGCGCATTTGTAAGTCATCAAGGCAGCGAGCGCCTCTACTTCATCCTGATTAACATGCTCAGAAAATCGAATACCACCCTTTACTGGTTCCATGTGCTCTGAATGTACGGCGCGATAGCCAACAAAGGTGTGAATCTCACCGCGCAGCCGAACCCCAAAACGCACCGTGTAGGTTGAGTTACAGACACGGATTTTATGGATCAAACCCGGTGGAAAATCGAGCGCTGCCGCGGCCCGATCAAACATGCTGTTAACGCTGCTGGTAAAGCCACCGGTGTTCTTCACACCAGAAATCAAAGCCGCCATGAAAGCTTCCAAAATGAGGGTTCACAAGCGCGCCATCCTAACCAATAAGCCAGCTTCTACTCTATGAACAAATCTTATATTTTTGCCCTTCATTGTTACGTCCACAGAGCCTGCGAACCAGCACACACTTTGACTGGCAACTCACGACAAAAGGGGTGTCGAACAAGCGGTCTTTTGACATGCAGCCGTGACTGCTACCCTTGGGTGATTTCGAACCGTAGGACTTGTATGCCATGAACCCATCTGACCCTGACTCTGGTATCAGAGACAACAAAACCAAAACCGAAGTTCCACTGATCATCGAAGTTTTCACAGACTACGTCTGACCCTGGTGCTATCTCAGTACCGGGCGTATTGACAGACTGAAACAAGAGTACGGCGTGAAAATCGAGTGGGTTCATTTTCCCTTGCATCCCAATACCCCGGCCGAGGGACGCAGACTTTCCGACATGTTTGCTGGGCGCGGGATTGATCTCAACGCCATGCACCAGCGTATGAGTGAAGAAATGGCGGCCGAGAACTTGCCCTACAGCAAGCGTACCCACACCTACAACAGCCGGCTGGCCCAGGAATTGGGCAAGTGGGGCGACACGACCGATCACGGCGATGCCTTGCACGATGCCCTGTATCGCGCTTACTTTGTCGACGGCCGCGATATCAGCAACATCGATGAACTGGTGGCCATTGCCGTTGCAACCGGGCTGGACGCAGGTACAGCCAGATCAGTCCTTGTGGAGCGTCGATTTAGCGCCGCAATAGACGCCGACTGGGAGAAATCTCAGGACTATGGTGTCACCGGTGTGCCAACCTTTGCGGTGCTGGGTATGGGCGTGCCTGGAGCACAACCCTATGAAGTACTACAACGAATGGTAGAAAAAGCCACTGAAGTTCGCGACCGGAAGCGCGCAGATCAAGCCACCTGAAGCCCGAGGAGAGAGACCAATGAGCCTTGAAGAGTTCCGCACCGAAACCCGTGACTGGCTGGAGGCGAACGTTCCGCAGAGCATGCGCAATCGCACGCTGCACTTCGAAGACGCCCATGAGATTTATTCAACGGATGATGCTAACGCATGGCTGCAAGCTGCCGTTACACGGGGCTACGTCGCCCCCACCTGGGACACTGCGTACGGGGGCGCCGGACTGGATGCAGAACACGCAAGCGTGCTCGCCCAAGAAATGGCGGCCATCAAAGCCCTGCCCCCTGCTACCGGTATGGGACTGGTAATGATTGGGCCGACGTTGCTTGAGTTTGGCACTGCAGAACAAAAAGCCCGGCACTTACCGAACATCACCAATGGTTCGGTGAAATGGTGCCAGGGCTACAGTGAACCGGGCGCCGGCTCAGATCTCGCCAGCCTGCGTACCAAGGCAGAACTGCAAGGTGATCACTTTGTTATCAATGGCCAAAAAATCTGGACCTCCGGCGGCGACCACGCCGACTGGATGTTTGTGCTGGTTCGCACCGACCCAGACGCCCCCAAACACAATGGCATCAGCTTCCTGCTGCTCGACATGCACCAGGAGGGCGTGACAGTGAAGCCAATACCGCTCATCTCCGGTTCCTCACCGTTTTGTGAAACGTTCTTCGACAATGCCATCGCCCGCAAAGAAGACTTGATTGGCGAGATGAATAAAGGCTGGAGTGTGGCCAAACGTCTGCTGCAGTACGAACGCTCCGGCGCCACCCGTGCACCCAGCCGCAAAAAGAAGAAACGGGCAACTAAGCCTGCTCTAAATCCGCTGGCAAAGATCGCCAAAGACTACAGCGGTGAAGAAGCAGGCAAAATTGCTGACCCAGCCGCGCGCGCTGCCGTGCTTGAGCACGTTATGCAGGAACGCGCGCTGGCCCTGACGGCGACGCGTGTAGTCCAGGAGAGCAAGTCCAGCGGCGCACCGGGTGCAGCCACCTCAATATTTAAGCTGGTTGGTTCAACCCTGGCCAAAAACGCCTCCGAGCTAAAGTCACAACTGCGTGGCAGCAATGGTCTGGCCTGGGAGGGCGAAGACTTCTCCACCGAGGAACTGGAGAGCACCCGCTCCTGGCTACGCGATCGTGCCGTGACGATCTATGGCGGCACCAACGAAGTACAACTCAATATCATTGCCAAGCGTGTGCTCGGCCTGCCGGATTAGCGCGCGATGGCGACGTTGCTTACCGATGCCCAGGTGATCGAGAGGGTCTTTGCGCACATCGATGCGGGCACCACCGATGAGAGCGATACGCTGTGGCGCGAACCGACAGTAAACTACTCTGACCCGGCACGGCTGACGGCCGAACTGGAACTCATGCGCAGAGTGCCCACCGTCTTCTGTCCCTCGGCCGCTCTGCCTGACAAGGGCTCCTACGTTGCCCGCACAGCCGCAGGCACGCCGCTGGTCGCCGTCAGAGGTGAGGATGGTGTGGTGCGTGCTTTTCGTAACGCCTGTCGCCATCGCGGCGTGCAAGTCGCGCAGCCCTCGCTTACCGGCGATGCGTGCGCAAAAGTGTTCACCTGTCCTTACCACGCCTGGACCTATCGACTTGATGGCCGCCTGGAGTACATCCCCCATGACAAGGGCTTCCCCCAGGTGGATAAAACAGAGTTCGGCCTGGTAGAGGTAAACGCAGAAGAGCAGCACGGTCTCATCTTTATCACTCAGGAAAAACCGATCGGCCGCGGGGCCCTCGACGGTCTGGCGAAGATTCCCCAGCTCCTAACGTCTGACCAGGTGCTGTTTAACAGCACCGACAAAGTGCTGGAGACGAACTGGAAGCTCAATGCCGAAGCCACCCTTGAGGGCTACCACATCAAGCCCACTCATCCCGAGACCTTCTACCCTTATGGCTACGATAACCTCACACTGGTTGAGTTGTTTGGTGCCAACTCCCGCGTTACCTTTCCATTTCGGCGTATCGAAAAGCTACGAGCGGTACCTGCAGAAGAACGTTGCATCGACGGTATGGTGACCTACACCTATCAGCTCTTTCCCAACGTGACAGTGGCCGTGCTGTCGAATCACACATCGATAGCAATTGCCGAACCTATCACGCAAATGCGCACACGCTTTGTGACCTACATGCTGACCAACCGCGGTACAGGCGCCGGCACTGCAAACCTTGAAAAGGCCCGGAAGGATGCGTCGTTTGTGGCCGAGCAAGGATTAAAAGAAGACCAGGCGATGGTGGATTCCATTCAACGGGGTCTTGCCAGCGGCGCGAACGAGTATTTCACTTACGGCAAGTTTGAAACTGGCATCGCGCACTTCCACAAAACGCTGACCGACGGACTGGCCAAATTATAGCGGTGCTTTTTTCTACTAGCGGTGCTTTTTTCTACTAGCGGTGCTTTTTTCTACTAGCGGTGCTTTTTTCT
>CAZSYU010000012.1:0-27015 GCA_964611345.1 uncultured Pseudomonadales bacterium | reverse complement strand
TAGCGGTGCTTTTTTCTACTAGCGGTGCTTTTTTCTACTAGCGGTGCTTTTTTCTACTAGCGGTGCTTTGCAGCTAGACCGCTGGTACATCTTTTTGAGCAAGCGAGTGGATGGTGCCGTCGTGCAAGAATTCTTCGTAGTAGTCCATGAGCTCGGGCTTTTCGAAGTGCAGAAAGTGGCCGACCCCATCGATGATGTGCATTTCGCTGTCTGGAATAAGTGAGTGCGCGGTGTAGATATCGCTCATGTCCAGAATGGTGTCGGTGGAACCGTTAATTATGCAGGTGCGCGCGGTGATGTGGCTTAGATCAACAAAGTCTTCGAGTTTGCCTACGGTTGCAATATAGGTGCAGTGCTCATAGAAGGATTCGGCCTGATCACCAGACAAACCGGTAAACTGCGACACGATCATGCGCTTGTAGGTGGGTGATATACCCTCGCCGAATTCCTTGATGATCACGTTGGCGCCGAGCTCCCAGTCGCCGCTGTTGTAAACCTCTGCAGCCTGACCAATAAGTTCCATCATTTTCGGATTGGGTTTCATGCCGAAGCTGCCAATGAGCAACTTCTGCACCATATCAGGGTAAGTCGCTGCGAAAGATACCGCGATGGCAGTACCCCAGGAGCTACCCGCAAGCATCACATCCCCGCCGGGAACCCGGTGTTCACTTACGAGCGCGTGCACTACGGACGTTTGATCCTCAATTGACACCTTGTGCGAGCCCGACAGAATTTCTGACCGCCCTACGCCCGGCATGTCATAGATCACGACCGAAAAGTCAACGGCAAACTTACGCACAAACATCGACCACACCGCCATGGTTTGCAGCGCGCCACTAACGCACAAAATGAGATTGTCTGAATCGCCATACTTACGGTACGGGACTCGAAAACGGCCAATCTCGGTAACGCCTTTAATGGGTCTCAACGTTCAACCAACTCTCTATAGACTTCTTGAGTATAAATCATGGCGCTCAAACGGTCCGCTGCCCAGACTGCGCTCCAGCACGAACGGCACGATTTTCCGCCTGCCGCTGCTTCCAGTCGAACCAGCGCTGCCCGCCAATCTTATTGCCAATACGATCAATCGGCGAGAGGGCGAGAAGATTCGCATAACCCCGCAGTTTGTCTGACACTGCCTTGCTGCCGGCACGCAAGGATATGCCAAAACCGGCATCGAGGTAGCAGAACTCATGCCAAAACCCGGGCGGCATGCATAGCGTTTCACCAGGGTTAAGCACAATCTCATAACCTCTGGCCCGCGCTAACAGCGGCTGTTTCTGCAAGTCCGGGTTATCGAGGTCAGCGTAGGAGCGAACAGTAAACGGGTGATGATAAAGCGCCACCGATTGCTCGGGCGCGAACAGCCGGATGCGTCTGCGACCGTAGACCGCGGTGTAGAACACGTAGCCCATGTCGATATCAAAATGCAGCGGCGTGATGGCGTCTTTGCAACCAAAAAAGGTAAACACGAAGTTGCGCGAAAACTTGAGTCCGACATCGGGGAACGGGACGTCGTCGAGCAGCTCGGGAATTTTCTGGCCGATGTTGTAGAGAAACATCCGCAGGTCTTTGCCCTGGACCAGTGTTTCGTCGAGATACTCGGCGAAAGACATGGTGTCCACACTGCCCATGTAGTTTTTGCCAGGCTCCCCAAAGGAGGCGTCATAGACTCGCACCGGTTTGTCGCCGTAGTTCGCGCTGAGCCACTGCGGCGTCCAACGCGCAAGCGCAGGCCACTCGGCCGCGAGATTGGTGACAACCACAGGGGTGCGCGTGGCAATGGCGCCAAGTAACGCTTCGCGCCCTGCGGGCTCCTGTGCAGACAGGGTGACCCGGGGCAACGTGCCACCCAGCAGCCCGGGGGTTCGCTCCGGTGTCTCTGGTGGGTGGTCGGTGGGTGCTGTCAGTGTAGAAGCTTCGAGAGTCAATCCAGTATCCGCTGAAATTGTAAGGTGTGCTGCTCAATCGCTGCCAAGTTTACCGGGTTTTCTGGCCCAGCTTAAGCCTACAGCTTACTGGTCAGCCACTGATCAGACATTCCCAGCGCTCATTGCCATCGAAGGGGCGCTTCAGCCAGGTGATACCCCAGGCCGCATAACGCCGTTGGACCTCGCTCAACAAGCCTTCTGCTGCTGCGCTATCCGCTGCACCGGCGGCTGAGCCGTTCGGGTCCGTCGCTCGTAGCCAACGAATCCAGGGCACTTCGGGCAGCCCGGGGAGCCGTTGATCGAGCGCTTCGAGGGCTAAGTCTTCAGCATCCGTTAACCTGCCAGTTCCACGCAACAGCCGGGTCAGAGTGAATCGATCAGCCAGCAAACCACGCCGTATGCCCAGCACCGGCGCAAGCCCAAAAGTGCCGCGCTCCGGCTTGATCGCTATGCTTGGCATGCGGGAGACAAAACCTGAGTCCTTCAGCAACTGCAGACAGGCAGGTGCCTCTATCTGCGGACCCGCCGCCGCCAACAGCGCCGCAATCATCTCAAAGTCAAACCCATCCATTTGCTCTGCGAGATCTGCGGCGTGCACCACCAGCAGCTGCGCAACCAAGTCTCCGGGCACCTGGGCCCAGTCACCAGTAAGCGCGTTACGCAGGCGTAGCCCCTGCGCGCTTAGCGTCTCCCCTGCCCGCACGAGGGCAAGCGCCTGAGCATAGAGGTCGACCCGGTCATGGGAGCAAAACAGAAACACCAGGCGCTCACCGTCAACGCCAATGAGCGATTGCAGTTCGTGGCGCTGCGTATAGGAATACAGACCGTAGGGGTACTGCTGCGTAGAGTACGCGCTATGGAACAGGCCGGTTTGAATGGTCAGCGGCGCTTGCTGCCAACGCATGAGCAAACCGGCAACGCCCTGCAGGTGTTCCTGAAAACCACGGCCACGGGAATGTTTGTAATTGTCAGCGCGCTGCAATACTGACGCGTTCAGCCGGTCGAGTTCGTTGCTCTGCACCACCGCCGATAGCCCCGGTGCGAGATCATCAGCCCGCCAGGTGCACGCCTGCTGCTCGCTTGCATCGACAATCGGTTGGCCGCGCCAGGTAGTGACTGCACGGCGGGTAAAGTCATAAGCCAGTTTCAGCACAATCCAATGACCTCAAATCAACCAAACGCCGTCAGAATTAGCCGCTCACCGGAAAACGGATTGCGTCCATGCGACATCTGGTGGTTATCGAGTACCAGCACATCCCCGGGTTGCCAGCTAAAGCTGAACCGAACCTGCTGCAGAGTGGCGTGCACCAATTCGGTGACTGCCGTTGGCAACGTCCGACCCGAGGCCAGGCCAAATTCCATACCGAGCACAGAGCGCAGTGCGCGCCTCGGCCACCGGGTGTACCAGGGCAATATCCGGGTGATCTGATCACTCAAGTACCAGCCTTTGCGACCGGTCTGTGGATGCACTCCAATCACCGGCTGAGTACAGCGAGTGCGCAAACGACGGGCACCCCGCGAGGTTACCTCATAACCTTCCGCTTCAAGTGTGGCGCGTGCCGCTTGTAAATCATCGCAACCGGATACTTCCTGCCAGCTTAAAGCGAGGCTCTGCTTCACACCCGCAGGCAATGCCCGGTACAACATTGACTCCTGATCAATCAGTTCGCGGGTGTAAACCACGCTCTCGTCTTCCAGCGGTTGGGTCACACTCGCTGGTAAGCGCTCGTAGAGTTCGATAAAGCTCGCCAGCGGCGTTTCCCCCCGTGTCGCGGGTGCCACCTGACAGTTAAACAAGATGAGTTCTGGCGGTCGCGGCGTATGGGTCGCTTCCAGGTGTTGTTCAATCACAACATCACTCGGCGCTTCAGTGGTGTTATAGACATTGTTGTGAACTCTGGAACGGCGCGAGACTCCGCCAATATAAGACGCCTGCTCGGCAAGAAAACAATCGGCCAGGGCTTCGAAACGCGCAGCCGTAGTCACCGGCCAGCCACGCAGAAGTACCCCACCGTGCTGGGCAAGCGCCGCGCGAAAATCACTGCGCTGAGCGCGTAACTCGTCCAGCATGTTGGCGAAATCAGTGTCTTGCAATTCAGCAGCACGGCCGGAACTGTTGTCAACGACGCTCACCCACTGTTGGTCAGCCTGTAAAAATCGCCCAGGCTCTGACGCTATCTCACTCATTAGCTTCTGGAAGATCCGCTTCTGCTGCATTCGCTGCGCGAGACTTGCGCACAATTCCCAACCAACGCTCTGCAGAGACAAAGCCCTTGCTTGCCTGCGCAAACTCGCGCTCGAGCAGGGCGATGATCTCGGCGTCACTTGTGCCTGCTTCCGATTCACGCACGATTAACAGCGCAGACTCGCGAACCAGTCCGAGAGATTGCTCGATGGCCGCAACACCGCCCAGTGGACCGTGGCCAGGAATAACTTTGGTTTCAGAGTTAACCAACGCGCGTGCTGCCTCGAGGTTATTCATAAAACCGCTGACCGAACCGCCGCTGTCAACGTCGATGTAGGGAAACACACCACTGAACAGATGATCGCCCATGTGCAGCACATTTGAGCCACGAAACCAGACCACCGCATCACCATCGGTATGGCCTGCTGGCATATGCACCACGTCGATGGCCTCATCGTTGTAATGCACGCGTATCCGATCGTCGAAGGTTACCGCCGGCAGGGCATCGCGCGGGGAGTCGTTGCCAACCAACCGCACGCGGACATTCTCGTGCGCGATAATCGTGCCGCTATCACCAAAGTTCGCATTGCTCCCCGTGTGGTCGCCATGAAAGTGCGTGTTGATAACGTACTCAGGCTTCGCGCCACCAAGCGCCTCGAGCCGCTTGAGAATACGCTCCGCCAGGGGCGCAAACTGGTCGTCAACAATGAGTGTGCCATCCACACCAAGCGACGCCGCGATATTACCGCCGGCACCCTGCAGCATGTACACTCCGCCGGCTACTTTTTCGCCGGTTACCTTAACCTTGGCAAACCGATCAGCTTCGGCGGCCTGGGCTGCAAAGATGCTGCAGGATGCGGCAACGATCGCCCATCGCAACGCGGTAAAAAGTCCTTTTGACACCGTTGATAGAACAACTGGCCGGATGGTTCGCTGACGCATATCGTTCTCTCTGTAATAACGATCTAGGGCATGCAGTGTATCCATACCTCGGTCTTTCCGCATCCGCAGGCGTATCCGCGGGCTTCAGCTAAAGATAGCGCGCGTGTTCGATTTTCAGGCACTTATCGGCAATAACCGACATTCCTGCCTGTGCGGCGAGCTCAATGCCATCCGCATGCACCACGCCAAGCTGCAGCCACAGCACCTGTGCCCCTATTGCGACGGCTTCCGCGGCAATGCCGGGTACCGCGTTTGAATCGCGAAACACGTTGACCACGGCGATATCGCCAACGGCCTCCCGTGCCGCCAGCAAACTGGGGTAACTGGTCAAACCGAACACCGTGGTTTCACGCGGGTTAACGGGCACAATCTCGTAACCCTGGGGTTGGGCCAGCATATACGCGGTTACGTCGTTGGACGGTCGCGCAGGATTGGAGGAGAGCCCAACCACAGCAATGCGTTTATGCTGCAGTGCGGCCTTAATCGCAGCGGGTTGTTGGTAGTCGGACAGGTTGATCATGTGTTGCTGCTCGCCGCTTGCTCGCGCAGGTCTCGCTTGAGAATTTTCCCCGATGCCGTGCGCGGCAAGGGTTCGGAATGCGCACGCAAATACCGCGGTACCTTAAAGCGTGCCAGGCGTTCTTCGAGAAACGCGCGCAGGTCAGTCTCTTTGAGCGGTGCGTCACTAAAATAGGTAGCGCCGACTTCCTCACCCAGGCGTTCGTCTGGCACGCCGTACACGCTGGCTTCCCGCACCAGGGGGTGCTCAAGCAATGCAGCCTCTACCTCGCCACAGCCGATGTTCTCGCCACCACGAATAACCAGGTCTTTAATACGGTCGACAATGAACAGAAAACCCTCGTCATCGAGATAGGCAACATCCCCGGTGCGCAACCAGCCATCAAAAAAGGTCTCGGCATTCGCGTCGGGACGATTCCAGTAACCTTCGATGACCACCACACCGCGAATTAACAACTCACCGCGCTCATTGGCTCGCAATTCACGGCCGGCCTCATCAACAATTTTCAAATCAACAACGACGCTTGAGCGACCCGAACTGTCGGGTCGCTCAAGATAGTCTGCACCGCCAATGCCAGTGCCAATAGCATTGGTTTCAGTCATACCCCAACCGGTTGCTGGCATGGCCTGACTAAACGTTGCATCAATGCTGCGTACCTGCTCCGGTGCTCTCGGGGCGCCGCCACCACCCACAGACGCGAGCGTACTGAGATCGAGGTTGTTACGCCTGGCCTCGACAACCAGGTCGCCGGTCATGGCGGCAGGTGCAATAAAGGAATTTAGTTGTTCGCGCTCGATGAGTTCAGCAGCCTGGGTCGGATTCCATTTGTACATGCATACCAGCTTGCGCTGAGCCCGATAGGAGGCCAGGAACACAGCGTGCGAGCCGGTGGCATGGAACAACGGGACGGCAAGCAACGAGCCGGGCTGCTGCTCGGGTACCGGCGGGGTGATGCCCGCACAGAGCGCGCCGGCCTGGGCATCGACCTCCCAGGACAATAGTGCGGAGAGAATATTCAGGTGACACATGACAACCCCTTTGGGATGCCCGGTTGAACCCGAGGTATAAAATATGCAGGCGTTATCGTCTGGCGCTACAGTAACGCTTGGCATCTCATCCGTGCTTTGTGGTTTAGCGTTTTGCGCTGCAAGCAGCGCCGCAAAGTCAGCCACCCGGCCTTCCAGGGCCGCGGGCTCGCTGCCCTCAAGCCGCACGCCAATCAGGCCAATGGGTAACTCGCTGTTGCTGTCTTGTTCGTACTGCGCGAAGCGTTGCAATCGTTCGGTGTCCGCCAACAACACCTTGGCGCCCGAGTCGGTTAGACCGTAGGCCATCTCTTCCGGCTGCCACAGTGCGTTCATGGCAACAGCCACGCCACCAATACTGGTAACCGCCATAAAGCCGAGCACCCACTCGGGATAGTTACGCATAGAAATAGCAACCCGGTCGCCATGCACCACGCCGTAGCGCTCTTGCAGTACCTGCGCAAGCCTGGCGGCACGCGACCAGGTTTCATCGAACGTTGTGCGCTCGTCTTCATAGACCAAAAAGGTCTGATCCGAACGCGCCGCTGCATACAGCTCGCCCAGATTTTCAGGCACGTTGACGAATGACCGCACCGTTCGACCAAAGAGTTTTCGGGTGCCAAGTTCGTGCGGCTGACCTGGTGCGGTGAGTTGCGCCAACGCGGCAGCGCGAGTCATGCTTTTTGTACTGGTTGTACCGGCGGTAATAGCGGTACTTGTCTGTGTTGTGGTGTCTGTCATGCGTATTCCCGTTCCCTGCCTCGATCCTAAGGGGTTGGCGTGCCACCCGCCAGCACCTGCGCAAACCAGTGCGCATCGATGTTGCCACCGCTGAGCACTACGGCATTGACATCATCACTCGCAACACGTCCACCAGCACGCTCTTGCATAAGTGCCGCACAGGCGGCCGCGCCAGCCCCTTCCGCCACATTGTGGGTGGTGCGATACAGCAACCGAACCGCCTGGGCGACTTCAGCATCGCTCACGCGCACTATTCGCGCGACCCCACTATGCCCAACTCCCGGCGCAATCAGATCGAGTGCGGCCTGAGCTGGCACGCGACAGGCCAGACCGTCGGCAAAGGTAGCGGCCGACCCCGTGGTCACATGCCGGCCTTGTTCGACTGACAGCGCCACCGCATCAGCGGCCGCAGAAACCACGCCTATCACCTCGGTTGTGAGCCCAAGCAGGTCGCGCACCGCCAGCACGCCACAGACGCCCGAACCCATGCCAATCGGGACGTAAACTCGATCGAGCCGCGGCGCAGTGCGAAACAGTTCCAGTGCATAGGTGGCAACGCCACGGACCAGCGGCTCCGAAAAGGACGGCACAAACTGCCAGGTAGTGCCAGCCGAATCGCTTGTGTCAGCAACCCGTGCGGCGGCGATTTCGCGCGCCTCGTCAAAGTCCTTTCCCAGCACCTCAACCGTCGCCCCCCAGCCAGCCATTGCGGCGTTCTTTTCCGCGCTATTACCCTCGGGCACCAGCACCGTCACTGGAATGCCGAGCCGGCAAGCGGCATAAGGCACGCTCTGGCCATGATTACCCCGGGTGGCCGTGATCAGACCCGCTGGCAATGGCTGTTTGGTCTCGGCGCTGTGCTTTACCAATTCATGCGCAAACACCAGCCCGCCTCGCACCTTAAACGCGCCCGTTGGTGTTTGGTTCTCGTGCTTCACCCACACGCTGCAGCCAAGCTCTGCTGACAGCAGCGGCCATTGGTAGGTGGGCGTGGGCGGCATGTACTCGCCCACAATTTGCTGTGCGGCTTCAAGCTGCGCTAGAGAGAACGTGGTCATGCTCTGAGAATACCTAACTGTCTATGAATGCACACACGCATACATTAGGCTCGCGCAATGTCCACACAGAAGTTCAAACTCGCGCGCCTGCGACTCTTGATTTTGTTTACCCTGCTATTGGGCCTACCTGCGGCGGTAAACAGCCAGTCTGCGCAGCCGCTAGACCTCACCCAGGCTACCCAGCAGAACTATCTCGACCGCGCAATAAGGTACCGACGTGCCGGCGATGTTCGGAGTGAGCAGCTAGAGCTGAGCAAAGCGTTACATATTTGGCCTGATTCCCAGGAGCTGCGTTACAACTACGCGTTGCACCTGGTGCGACGCAAAAACCTCCCAGAAGCGCTGCGGCAAACCTCTCATACGCTGGCACTGAATCCAGATCAACCCGTTACTGCCAAACTGCATTTGCAACTGCTCAGCAAACTCAATCGTCATACCGAGGGCGCCAGGTGGATTGGCAATCTATTACTTACCAACAGGGCGCAGCCCCCACTTAAGCTCTGGTCGGCCCAATGGCTTGAACGCTGGACGCCCGTGCTGCAGCTGGGCCAACAACACGCAAAGATCGCTCGAGACAGACACAGCCTGAACCTCATCGAACACGCTCTAAAAGGACCCTAGGGGCCGTCCGCGATGGAGACTGCTGGGCTGAGCAATGGGCTAGGGACTGGGCTCGCACTCATTGATGGCGCGGTCATTGTCTTGCTCCTCGCCGCTGTCACCTGGGGTGGTCACCGGTTAAGCGGCAACATCAAGGATCGGAACGGTTTTTTTCAGGCGGGCGGCAGTCTACCCTGGTGGGCGGTAGCGGCGAGCATAGTCGCAACACTGGTCAGCAGCGTCACCTTCGTGTCCGTGCCCGCCGCGGTCTTCAAAGCTGGCGGCAACCTGACCTACCTGCAGGTCATACTCGGCCTTGCGTTCGGCAAAATGCTCATTGCCCTGCTGGTCGCGCGGCCGTTTTATTTGAGCCGCGGCATTCACACCAGCTACGAGTACATCGGCGCACGGATGGATGCGCGGACTGGCGAGTTTTCGATGCTGCTCGGGCTCGTCCTTAACGTTATCAACAGTGGGGTAAAACTCCTCACCGCGAGCCTTGTGCTCGACGTGATCACCGGCTGGGGCATTGCCGGGAGTGCCGCTGTGGTGGTGAGCTTTGGTGTTCTGTGGAGCGCCCTGTCAGGGCTCAAGACGGTGATCTGGACGGATCTTCTGCTGTTTGTGTTGTTCAGCGCAGGTGCGTTGTTTGCGCTTGCGTTTATGGTATTCCAGTTAGACGCCTCCGTGAGCGACACGCTGCGTTCGCTTGATGCGCAGGCGAAACTGGTGCTGTTTGATTTCAGCACCGACCTGAGCGTGAGTTACAGCATTTGGGCAGGCGTGTTTGGCGCGCTGTGTCTCACCCTCGCGCAGGCGTGTACCCAGGGCACCTGGCAACGCGTGCGGGCCTGTCGAAGTGCGAGCGACGCAGCCAAAGCCTACTGCTGGTCGGCGGCATTTTATGCAACCCATCTGGTCATTCTGGGGGTGGGCCTCGCACTGGTCGCATTCTATGGCGAACGCGGTCTGCCTAACGAAATCGCTACCCAGTTGCCCGCGTCGCCTGACCGCATATTTCCTTATTTTATAGTCACCGAAATTCCCCCAGGTATTTCCGGACTATTTATCGCCGCAATTTTTGCCGCGGCAATCTCTACGCTCGATTCGGCGTTAGCCGAGAGCGCCGACCTGAGCGTGCGCCACATCTACGAGCGCGCATGGCCCAACCGCAGCGAGCGCCATTATCTGGTTGCTGCCCGCACGCTGGTGGTGTTTTGGGGTCTGGTGTTTTTTGGAGTCACGCTGTTCTTCGCCCGCTACCAGGCCCAGGGGTTGCTCGACCTGACCTTCAAGCTGCCGAACTATCTGACCGGAATGATTTTCGCCACGATAATTCTTGCCCGCTTTGGCATTGGCAGCTTTAGCAGCTTTGTGCCGGGGACACTGTTGTCCTGCGCCTGCGTGTTGGTGCTGCAACAGCAGGGCGTCGCTTTCTTCTACTGGTGCCCAGCCGGTGGCGCTGTCATGCTGGCCACCGTGTGGCTACTGGATCGATCCTCACCCGAAATGGATGGAATAGTGGTTAAATAACAATGGCCTATGGGACATTTGGTATAGCGTTGTGAGCTTACAAGACAGACCCGATCAGGATCCAGCCGGCGGCTTGAAAAAAATCCTCTACACCGTGGCCAAGATCCGCCAGATGGGTGTTGGCCCGGCGGCCAAAGCACTACGATCCAACAACACCTGCAAAGCCTGTGGTCTGGGCATGGGCGGCCAACAGGGCGGCATGACCAACGAGCTCGGGGAGTTTCCAGCCGTCTGCAACAAAAGCGTGCAGGCGCAATCCACCGACGTGCAACCGCCCATCCCGCGCGAGGCCTTCGACCACAGCATTGCTGAGTTACAAGAACTCGATGAACGCGAACTTGCTCATCTTGGCCGCCTGAATCACCCCCTGTGGAAAGCTCCCGGCGCCACTCACTTCACGATGCTCGATTGGCCAACCGCGCTTACTCGTGCGGCTGAGCAATTCAGCAGGGTGAGCCCCGATCGCTCTTTTTTTTACGCCTCCGGGCGCTCATCCAACGAAGCCGGGTTTTTACTGCAACTACTTGCCCGCCTGTACGGCACTAACAATGTTAATAATTGCTCGTATTACTGCCACCAGGCCACTGGCGAGGGTCTGGGTAACTCAATCGGCACGGGCACGGCAACGGTAGAACTCAACGACCTGAACCGTTGCGACCTTGTGTTCATCATCGGCGCGAACCCCGCCTCCAATCACCCCCGCCTCTTGCATCTGCTACAAAAAATCAGACAACGCGACGGGCAGGTTATTGTGATCAACCCGGCGCGCGAACGCGGGTTAGTTAAGTTCTCAGTGCCCAAAAGCCCACGGTCGCTGGTTAGCGGTGGCACCTTGATAGCCAGCACCTACTTACAGCCAAAAATTGGTTCCGACGTGCTGGTCATGCAGGGCATTGCCAAAGCGGTGCTGGAACAGGGCGCACAAAACCCTGATTTTCTTAAGGCGTACACCAACGGCGCCGAAACCTACATCGCACACCTGCAGCGCCTTGCCTGGGAGGAAATAGAGGAGGCTACGGGACTCACCCGCAACGAGTTGCAGACCGCTGGCGCCGCCTACGCCAAATCCAGCAACGCCTGTTTCGCCTGGGGTATGGGGGTGACGCATCACTTGAACGGCGTCGCCAACGTTGAAGAGATTGCCAATCTCGCCCTGTTACGCGGCATGACTGGCAAGCCCGGCGCCGGACTCCTGCCACTGCGTGGGCACAGCAATGTGCAAGGCATTGGCACCATTGGCGTAAAGCCGGTACTGGCCAGTAACGTCTTCGAAAAACTGCAAGCAACCCTTAACGTTACGCTGCCCACTGCCCCTGGCCTTGACACCATGGCCGCAATGCAGGCCGCCGAACAGGGCAACATCGACGCCGCGTTACTGCTGGGCGGCAACCTCTACAGCGCAAACCCTGACTCGAACTGGGCACGACGCGCGCTGGATGCCATAGGCTTCAAGCTCTATCTCACCACCAACCTCAATCGGGGTCATGTCCACGGCATTGATGCGGGAACTACCCTCATACTGCCCGTTGCCGCGCGCGATGAGGAAGCGCAAGCGACTACCCAGGAATCCATGTTCAACTACGTGCGCCTGTCGGATGGCGGCATCGATCGCCTCGATAACGTCAAACCCGAGTCGTGGATTTTGGCGGAACTGGCGGAGCGCCTGCTGCCCGCAAGTCCGATCAACTTCGCGGCTTTCAAGTCCCACCAGAAACTGCGCCAAATCATTGCTAAAACGGTGCCCGGCATGGAAGCACTTGCAAGCATCGATGTGGCTCGCAAAGAATTTCATATCGCCAATCGGGTGCTGCACAAACCTCGGTTCAACACCCCTGACAACAAAGCCAGTTTTTGCACTAACACCTGGACGCCTATCTCGCGCAGTGCAGAATACCCTTTCACACTCAGCACCATACGCAGCGAAGGGCAGTTCAACACCATCGTTTATGAAAACGATGACAGCTATCGCAATGCCAGCCATCGTTGGTGCGTGTTAATGAGCAACACGGACATGGAAACCCTTGCACTCAAACCCGGCGATCGCGTAACGCTTCGCTCAGCGCAGGGCGAGATGACCGGTGTTGAGGTCGTCAGCCACGACCTGCCGGCCGGGAATCTGATGGCCTATTTTCCGGAGGCCAATGTGCTGACCAGCACAGACGTCGACCCGCGCAGCAAAACACCAGCATTCAAGGCCACGCCAGTTGCCGTCGAATCCTTACTGAACTAGCCCGCGCACTTGTTCCGGCGTAACACCGCCTGGTAAGAACATAACCACTGCGTCATCAAACCCCATCTCCTCAAAGCGTCCAAGTAACTCTGCAACTTCGTCAAGCGGTCGGCTCGCCGGCAGTTGTATCGTCGACACAACAGCTCTGCCCGCCTCATCACCACAGGCCTCCCTGTAGCGGTGCAGGGCTGTCTCGAGTTCTTCGGGCGTCCGATAATGCGCTGAGGCAATCCAGCCAGAGAATTCTTTTGCCGCGCGCTCAACCCCAGCGCCCCAGGTGCCATAGTAAACGGATGGTCCCCCTGCTACCGATGGCCAGGGCGACAGTTCGGCGGTTGCATTGGCGCCGGTTTCAAGTGCCACCTCTAGTTCTACGAGCGATTCATTAAACTCGCTGAAACGGGTACCAAAATCGCGCTCAAAGGCATCAAAGTCTTTTTCGGTCGAGCCCGCGCCCACCCCCAGCAACAGTCTTGGCCCCGCCACCTGCTGCAACGACAGCACTCGATGCGCCAGGTCTGTGGGGTGATACAACGGTAACTGCATGATCGCAGTACCCAACTCGACACGCTCTGTAACCGCCGCCGCCACCGCCAGCGCAATCAACGGATCGGTGATCATGAAGCCGCGCCCGATCGCTTGGGCACTCCACAAACTCTCATATCCAGCCGCCTCAAGCGCTCTGGCCTGATCGGCAAGTTCGTTGGACCCGGTATCCAGTACCGGCCCCAGTAAGGCACCTAGACGCATAATGTTCGGTTCTCGCTGTAAAAGGTCAAATATTAGCTGCTGGACCCGCCTGGTAAAACCACCCGGCCAGCATAGCCCCAGCGCCCGCTCCCGGCTAAACTGTTCGTCAAACATAACAACACTTTGGGGAGAGAACAGAATGGAAATTTCAGGCAACAAGGGCATTTTTGTCGGTGGTGCATCGGGCATGTGTCGCGCAACCGCGATGAAATTTGCGGAGAAAGGCGGCAAGGTCGCCATTCTTGATCAGGAACGCTCAGACGGCGCTGCTGTCGCGAAGGAGCTTGGTGGCAGCTTCCATGTTTGCAACGTCATGGATTTTGACGGCATTGAGGCTGTCATTGCCGGCGCGGTAGAAGAACTCGGCGGCGTCCACTTTGCGGTGAACACGGCCGGTGGCGGTGTTGCCAAACGAACTCTGGCGCGCGATGGCAGTAAACACTCACTGGATGACTTTCGCCGCATCATCGATCTAAACCTCATCGGCAGCTTTAACGTCAATCGAATCGCCGCGGAACACATGGCAAAAAACGAGCCAAACGCCGTGGGTGAACGAGGCGTAATGATCAACACAGCGAGTATCGCGGCGTTTGAAGGCCAAATCGGCCAGGTGGCGTACACCGCAGCGAAAGGTGGAATCGCCGCCATGACCTTAACCATGGCGCGCGATCTGGGCACATTGGGCATCCGCGTCATGACCATTGCCCCTAGCCTGTTCGACACGGGTTTAACAGCGGGCATTCCTGACGAAGGCGCACTGCAACTAACCAAAGACGCCGCGTTTCCGCGCCGCATGGGCCAACCTCACGAATTTGCGACCATGGCCATCGCGATCTATGAGTCGCCGATGATGAACGGCTCAACCATTCGTGTGGATGGTGGCCAGCGCTTCGCACCACGTTAGAACCGGAAACCAAAATCATGCGTCGATTGCTTGTGTGGGTGCTATCCCTGGCCCTGTGGTTGCTCTTCACCTGGTGGTATTCAAATACCGCCGGTCCGCTGACTGTAAAAGAGGTCGATCACTATCTCGGTCTGATGGAGCAACGCGGCACAGATCCTGAAACCGCAGACGCGATGCGTACGTTTCTCGAGAGCGACACCGGTGATGATTTCGCGATGATCAACGTCATCGAAATGAATCGCACGGTCTCAGACCTATCAGGTCTGGGACCCGGCGCGACACCACAGGATGCTCTCGACGCCTACATGACACACATGTACCCAGCGCTATTTTTTCGAGCCTGCCACCCCGTCGCGTTTGGCAGTGCCGCTACCACGGCCGTGGATGTGTGGGGCATCGATGGCGCACGGACATGGTCGCAGGGCGCTCTGATGCGCTATCGCAGCCGCCGGGATTTAATGGAAATCGCTACCAACCCTGAATTCAATGGACCCCACGAGTTCAAGATTGCCGCAATGAACAAAACCATCGCCTTCCCGCTCGACCCCTGGACGCAAGTTGGCGATCCACGCCTGCTGCTTGGTTTGATTTTGCTAATCATCGCTTTGCTGTTTGGACGGCGCGCACCTGCCAAAAAGCGCAGGCGCAGATAACTCAACGTTCGGTTAAAACAAATCTGGCGCGAACAAATTGGCGAACGTGGCATAGCCCATTTGGCAGTGCCCTTGATGCTCCACCGTCCCATCGTCCGCCAGAGAACTGTCGAGCAATAAGGTAGCAAAGGAGCAGGCCCAACCTTTTGCACGAGCGACAAGCGCAGGCGCTGCGCCATAACTTGCAAGCCCATCTGCACGCGCAGTGGCGTCCGCAAAGAGCATCCAAAAACTTGCAAGATCTGTTGCTGCATCACCAACAGTAAGATCACCCCAATCAATCACTGCGGCAAGCTTGCCATCCTGCACCAGGACGTTGCGAGCGTGCAGATCGCCATGCAGCCAGACCGACTCGCTGGCCACAGGTGCCGCAAGCCCCGCGCGCCACAGTTGCCAGATGGCAGTGAATGGCAACTTCACACCTGGCAATGCCTGCAAGCGCTCCAGACGCTGGATCACCACAGTGTCGCGGGCAGCCAAAGGGACACCACGAACAGCGTTTTCAGGCGCAGCAGCTCCGGCGTGGCTGTGCGAGTGCAAAGCACGTAAGAACTGTCCCAATACTTCCGCTTGATCAGAGTCTGGATAACCAAGATCCGCACTGCTTCCCGCAAGCCAGGGCAAAACACTAAAAGAGCTGGGGTAACCGAACATTGGCACGCCAACGTGCAAGGGCACTGGAACAGGTAACGGCAACTGCACAGCGAGTTCCGGTAACCACCGTTGTTCATTTTGCACAAGCTCTAAAGCGACCGCCCGACGTGGCAAGCGCACCAGCAATTCATCGCCCAGGCGAAACATCACGTTGTCGAAGCCTGAATCAAGAAGGGTTAGTGGCAAATCACCAATAGCAGGAAACTGCGCACGCAGCAGTCGGCTTACCAGTGCTGCGTCTATTTCATAGTCCGCAGCCGGTGGTGCCACGACAATCCTCCGCTGGCCACCGCTATTGCGGCCGGCCCATAACCTCCACTTCCGCTATCTGCAGATACTCGGTATGAGTAAGCTGCACACGCACATAGCGACCACTGCGGTTAACCGCGACCTGGGCCTCGCGACCACTCGGCCCCGCAATGGGAATACTAGTCACACCCGTTTGTGTAAGGGTACCGGCTATCGTGGTCGTACTAAAGGGCACGTCGCTAACAAACACGTGAAAGTCAGCAAGCCCTTCGACACAGCAGTCTTCGCGATTAAACACCGAAATGCTGGTTAGATCATAGACCGCCCCAAGATCGATTTCCCACCAGGGCTCTGCCTCCAGGTTGGTATGCGCGATGTCGTCACCAGGGAAGTTACCGCCCGAATTGCCGTCAATGGCGTTAGCGGCCGAAAAATCCAGCCCAAGATCAAGCGTTGAACTCTGTTGCGCAACCCCACCCAGAGCCAGATTGGTTATCGCATCCCCAGGCGCAGGGTTTGGTACTGGCGCAATCGGAGCTGCACCATCATCCGCCTCATAGACCCGGACGTTACGGAAATAGCTGTTATTACCAGTCCCGCTATCGTGATCGTTGACAAACACCAACGCCATGTTAGAGCCCGTGTAGTAGTCACCTACCGGGATTCGATAATTCACAAAACCTTGCGGCAAGTAAGTATTGAAGCTTTGTATGCCAAAATCCTGAGTACCATACAGTTGAAAAATATTGACCTGACTGAGGACATCGTCGTTATCAAAGCCAATACCATGAATCTCACCTTCTGAGGTACTTGAGAACTCAAACTCGAGCATTGTATTGGCGGTGATGGTGTAGGTTTCAGAGGCCCGTCGCCAGGTATTGTTGTGCAACGCAAGCGTTGCTCCAACCTCTTCTACTCGCACGCCCGAGTCAAAATCCTGTCTACCGTAGCCTTCAGTAGCTACGGCGATAAAGTCGGTACAGTGAGCGCAGCCAGCAACGGTATTGCTTGTTACCGTCCAATCGAATGTGCTGGTAGCAGTCGCATTCTGTGGATCAGTCGCAGTGACCGTCACACTGTAGTTGCCGGCAGCGTTCAATGTACCGGATAGGTTACCTGCTGCATCTATGCTAATCCCCGCAGGCAAACCTGATGCGGTAAATGTTAAGGCGTCGCCGTCGGCATCGGTTGCCGTTGCCGCAAAGCCAACCACATCGCCCTGTCTGTTCTGTTGATCGGCAATAGGCGCAAGCGCCGGAAAGGCGTTGCTTGAACCAACACTTAACCAGTCACGTGGTTCGAGGCGAAAACGGTTCCAGTGCGCATTCATGTACGCCTCATCCTCGTCCCTGGGGGTATGATGGAATGTCAGACCGAACCACACCACAAGGTCACTGTTATCAATCGATTCACCACTGACAAAATTAGTCACATCCCCATTAGCAACGCAACCGTCCGCGTTGTCCGCCGGATTGTGCGAAACAAAGCGCTCGCATGCCCGGTAGGTGGTGGCGTAAATATCGTTGAAGGTCCAGGGTTCAAACGTAGGCCCGATATCGCGATGGCCAGTCTCCAGCGGCAAAATGTCGTAAGAAATAGCTCGCCCAGCGCCATTCTGGGTGCCGGCGTCATAAACCCGCCAAAAGCGTTGCGTCGCAGGATTTACCGATCGCGCGGCCTCGTTAGTGAACGACGTCGATGCAAGCGCGCGCTTACCATCGGCGCCATCGACAAACTCAAGTTCCTGAAACCGATCGTCATCACCGCCATCCAAATCAAAGTCGAGACGCCAGTAGTAGTTATGAATATGAGAGACACCAACCGGTGACGTCCCCGTGCGCACCGGCCAACCATAGTCTTCTACGTTGGAATAACGCTGCAACCGGCCCGTCGCCCCCATCGCAGGCTCGATGGTACCGTCATCAAAGAAACGCCACTCAGGCACATAGTTGTAGGCGCCAACGTGGGAAACGCTGAATAAGCTCAACGCCTCGCCGTGGCGCACTTCCGATTGTGTGGCTAAAGACGCTGCGTCATGCAGAGTTTTGCAAAACACATCCTTGCCATCGCTATTAATCAGCGTACCCGTCGGGCAATCGGCGGGGGTTAAATCGTTTAGCCGATTGCCACCCAACCCAAAATCGCTCACGTCGTGATAGCGTGCACCGTCATCGTCGTAAGGCACATGAATCTGGGCAACATTAGCCTGATAGAGTACGCGGCGTGCGACGCCCGCCGGACTGGTGTAAGTCACGTCGCGCAACACCATTCCTTCGCGGCTCTGCTCTTCCCAGCACATTTCCCAGGCCGCACCATTGGCAAACGATTGCCGAACCTGAAACTGTTCGGAACAGTCGAGCGCACTGGCATTGTTCGCAAGCAAACACAGCGCGGCAAACCAGCCCGCTCTAACTACTGAGTGCGCAATCGCCCTTGTTACGGCTGAACAAACCATCACGGATTCACCGCAGCCAGCGGATTGGTCGCGCTCCAATCACGCGGCACAACCATAAAGCCATTCCAACGCACACCAACACCGTTTGCGTCTTGCGTCCGTGGCAGATGGTGGTAGCTAAGGGAGTACCACATAACAATGTCGGCGCCATTTGTGCTCTCACCATTGACATACTGTTCAACACCATTCCCACAGTCTGTGGCGCTGTTGTCTGTGCTAAAACGTTCACATGATTGGTAGCGAGTAAACTGCACATCACTCGCCAGTGCCCCGCCACGCGAGCGATTGCGATGCGCGGTATGCAGGGGTTCCAGGTGATAGGAGATGGCACGACCGTCTGCGTTTACGAGTTGCGTATCCAAAATTCGCCACGAACGCTTCAAGTCTTCGTTGGCAGCGCGTGCTATCTCGGTGTCCAACAGTGTCAGTGTCTTGGTCTTGCGTCGACGGTCTGCGCTGGGAATGATTTCCAGCTCTTCCACCGCATCGTCCGCAGCGTCATCACCCAAATCAAAATCCATTCGCCAAAAATAGTTATTAGTGAAGCCAACGCCAATAGTACCGTTGGCATCGATTGGCCAGCCGTAGCTCTGCGCGCCCGAAACAACCCTCGGTAATGCCCCGGAAAGACCAATGGCCGGCGCTATACTGCCATCGTCACTAAAGACCCAACGCACAAGGTACGTGCTGGCACCGGGAGTTGAGACGCTGCTCAAAACAACACTCGAACCCTGCCGTTGTTGACCATAAGACTTATACGCGTAGCCCCGCGCCTCGATGCGCTGGCACAACACACCGCCCAGACGAACTCCGTCTGGACAGTCTGCAGCAATAAGGCTGCGGAAATTGTCGCCCCCTAAACCTGCCGTGGTCACTAAATCCAGGCTGTTGCTACCGTCATCAAACTGAACATTTAGCTGCGCAACGCTCAGACTTTTAAACACCTTGCGACGCACACCCGTGGCATCGGTGAAGTAACCGCGGCTCAAAACCACACCTTCTTCCGCCCGGGTTGCCCAGCACATTTCCCAGCGGGCGTTACTGTCGAGGGTAACGTCAACGTTCTGCGCCAACGGACATTCCACTGCGCTAGCATTAACAGCAAAGAGCGAACTCGTGGTTACCAGCAACAAGGTCGCCAAACTGCGGATGTTTCGCGCGCCGCACACAGCTGCAAACTCAGTCAGACTCATCGTGCAACCCCCTTGCGACGGATAATTGCCTGGGCACGAAGTTCGAGATTTTGCAGCACCCTGTTCGTCGACAGATCGACCACCGGAGACATATCGAGTGCTATGTTGTCGTGGGTGTACAACAACATTTGTGCGCAGCGATGCAAACCACAACGTCTTGCTGTTGGTTCCAGGCCGTCCTGCACAGTGTCAGGGTGAAACACAAACGCCTTGTAACTAACCTGCGAGCGATCAACCAAACGCGTTCCTGTGACCTGAAAATAGGCGGCTCGTAGCGCTTTGCTGTGCGCCTCACTGGTCAAAACAACATCAAAGGCACGGCTGATCTCAGCGTCGACCAAAGGCAACTGCAGGTCGATAACCACTTCCGCAGAGCGAACCACTCCTCGGGTCAAGTCCACAACCTTATGGATGGTCTCGTTGCGCGGATAACTGTAATACCAGGCATCCGCTAGGCGCTCGGTAGAGCTCTTATCCCGGCGACGCTCAAGCAACAACAGCACAGGTTCGGTGGGTACTGCTCCGACGCTCGCGGTTGAATATTGCGCAGCCGCCCCGCCCGTGGCAGGTACAGAACCTAGCGCACGCATAGCACGCGCCTTCTCGGCGCCATGCATACCGTCAAAGCGTTGGGGATCGAAGGACTGAGCACTTGCACTGACGGTGAAGCCAAGCAGGCTCAAAGTCAGTACAACTGATCGGGTTATTGCGCGCACCCCAAGAGTGCTACCGTTTTCCATCTATTACTGCTCGCAGAAACTGGTAGTTACAGACCCCGCAATCTTGTCAGACCTCGAAAGCGCCGGGGTAAAGGCTTGTAGCGAGGTTGATCGCTTTATACCCGTTAAATTTATCCTCGAGGCAGGGCACTGTCCGTGCGACTGGACCTGTTCTGGCACATACTTACAAAATGCATACGATTACGATTTATTCAGCACGCGCCGTCATCACGATGAACCCGTCGAACCCCCAAACCACCCATGTGGCGGTGCGCGGGGGTCTGATTTTGGGAACTGGTTCACTCGAGGAGCTCGAACCCTGGGGCAAGTACGAACTCGACGACACCTTTGCCGACAAGGTGATTGTGCCCGGATTTGTCGAGGCGCATGCCCATGTCATGGAGGGCGCCACTGCCCTCATGCCCTACCTCGGTTACTTCGACCGCCCCCTGCCTGACGGCTCCATCGCCCCGGGAATCAAGAGTTATGCCGAACTAAGAACACGTCTTGCCGAGCTGGATGCAGCCATGGAAGACCCAACAGAACCGCTCATCGCACGCGGGTTCGACCCCATCTATTTCACCACTGAACCCCGCCTCACTCTTGAGCTGCTGGACGAGATCTCTGCCACTCGGCCCATGTACCTGTATCACGCAAGTGGCCACCTCGCGACCGCCAACAGCGCAATGCTCACACTGGATGGCATTACCAAAGAGTCAAACGTTGATGGCGTGGGTCGCTTCACAGACGGCCCCAGAAAGGGTGAGCTGAACGGTGAGCTGCGCGAACCGCCCGCGATGTCGCTGTGCAAAACCGGCAATCGGGCAATATTCAAGGCCAACGCCAGCGAACCCGCGTTATGGAATTTTGCTGCAAGCGCAAGAAACGCCGGCATCACTACCTGCACAGACCTGGCGGGCAGCCTGGTTATAGCACCGCGCACCAAGGAGATGTGGCAACGGGTAACCGGTGACAGAACATTTCCGTTGCGGGTTGCGATGTACAACATTGCCGCTATGCCGGGTTTGAATGCGGACTTCGACGACGCTGCACAGAAAGTATTGGAGTTGCGCAGTGAAGAAACTGACAAGCTGCGCTTTCCTGGTGTGAAGTTCATCCTGGATGGTTCGATTCAGGGCTGGACGGCTATGATCAAACCACCGGGTTATTTAAGTGGTGACGATCACGGTCAACTGCTTACGGTGCCAGACCAGTTTATCGACTGGCTCCGACCCTTTCACAAAGCGGGTATCAACGTGCACATGCACTGCAATGGCAGCCTCACCCAGGACTTGGCCATTGAAACTGTGGAAGCCTTGCTGCAAGAACACGCGTGGCTGGATCACCGACATACAATTACCCACGCCCAGCTCACCACCCAGGCCCAACTGCGCAAGATGGCTCGCCTTGGTCTCTGCGCAAACTTCTTCGCCAATCACCTGTGGTACTGGGGCGATCAGCACTATGAACAAACCGTCGGCCCCGAACGAGCCAACCAGCTTGAGCCCTGTGCCTCGGCTCTGCGCGAGCACGTTCCCTTTGCGCTGCACTCGGATGCCGGGGTCACGCCACTCGGACAACTCCACACCATGTGGTGCGCCGTAAACCGACTCTCCCCCAAAGGACGCGTACTGGGCAAGGCTGAGGCCATAACCCCCGAGCAGGCGTTACGCGCCGCCACCATTGATGCTGCCTTTGTGTTACACATGGACGATGAAATCGGTTCCATCGAAGCCGGCAAACGCGCCGACTTCGCCATACTCGAAGACAACCCGTTAACCGTCGAACCCAGCGAAATTCGTGACATCAAGGTGTGGGGCACCGTGTTGGGTGGCGACCTGCATCCAGCAGCCAACCAATGAACGCCCCTACCCCAGTGCCCTACACCGTACTGGGTGGCTATCTTGGTGCGGGCAAAACCACTCTGCTCAATCGCCTGTTACACGACAACCAGGGTCTGCGCGTAGCGCTACTTATCAACGACTTTGGCGCCATCAACATAGATGCAGAACTTATCGAGAGTGAGACAGATCAGCAGATCAATCTAACCAACGGCTGTGTCTGTTGTGGCTTGAGCGACGGTTTTGACGAGGCCATTGCCAACCTGCTCGCGAGCACGACGCTACCGGAGCACATTGTGGTTGAGGCCAGCGGCGTCGCAGACGTTCACAGCCTCGCACAGTACGGCAACACACCAGGGCTTGCGCTCGATGCTGTTGTAGTTGTGGCCGATGCGCTGACTGTTCGGCAAAAAGCCAATGATAAGTACGTCGCCCAAACCGTACGCAGGCAACTCGCCGCAGCTGATTTGTTACTGCTTAATAAAGTCGATCTGGTGAGCGCAGAACAACTTGAGTCGTTGCGTGCCTGGCTTACTCCACTGTGCAATTCTGCACCAATCATTCCGACTGAGTTTTGTGTCCTGCCGGAAGCGCTTCTGTTGGGCGAGCGGCACACAAGGGAACTGAAAAAAGTGGAAGTGAAAAAGCCAATGCAGGCACCTCCCATCGCGCAGCACTCTGTCGTCGAGCAAGAACATAACCATGCCGAAACCTACAGCACATGGCACTACCAAACTGATGATCTTGTGGAGCGCGCAAGCATCGAGCGCTTCTTGCAGGCGCTACCAAAGAGTGTGATAAGAGGCAAAGGCTTCTTTGCCACGCTAGACTCTACGCAGGGCCATACCGAGATTATCGAATGGCATCAGGTGGGCAAGCAGCAACGTCTCACAGCAGTACAAAAAGAAGCGCAACAAAAAACCACTCTGGTTGCCATCGGTTTAGCGCAAGAACTCAACGCCACAGAATTGAATGCGCTTGCGGCCAGGCATCTAATTGCAGCACTTTAGCCAAACCTGGAAACTAGCTCAGCCAGTCGCTCGGCATATGATCTTCCACCAGCTGAGTCATGCTTATGCTCTTGATGTCGTATTCCTCGCCCACTTGGGCAGCCAATGTCGACTTGCCATTGGTACGAACATAAACCGAACTTTGTGGGTAGTTACGCTTCAACCACATGGCGGTGCGTAAATTCTGCGCGGTATTACCGGTTCCGAGAACAATAACGGGTTCGCCAACGGCCAGATCCACCTTTTTGGCAAGCCGCAACCATACCTCTGGATTTGATATGTCGCCTTGCATCACCTCGCGTTGATAGCTGCCGTGAATCATCTCCTGTTCGTCCACAACCAGCATTCGACGCTCGGCATCGGTATCAATCACAGCGACTGTCGCCACTTCACCGGCTGCCAGCTCCTGCAATTCTTCCAAAATCGTTTGTCCAAAACGGCCAAACCCGGCAAGCACCACAACATCGCGCGCCTCAGTCTTTTCGAAGTGTCGCAACAAATGCTCCCGCACCAATCCCGCTGCGGCAAGGTGATAGGCGTTAAAACTGATAATGCGCTTGGCCATATCAGTTTTCTGCATCGCGCGCAAAAAACGCAGGTTGTGGCAGTGCAACACTACGCGCGACGCAACTTCTGGACGGCGTTTCACAATGCGAGCCGCGGCCTCAAACGACTGATAATCATTGTCGCCAAACAGCAATATCTTGCGCGCGCGTGAAGTCCGCAAGCGTTCTAACAAAAAGTCACTGCCAATCTCTCCCGCAATAACGGTCGTCGCATAGGACTGAGCCATATCGCGTGTTTCATTGCTTTCTGGTTCGTCAGTGACAACCACGACATTCGACCTGGTATCGGTTTGCCGGAGCACCTGCAAGTAGTAACGCGTAAGCGCCCCCGAGCCAGAAATAATGATGTGGTCGTGCAAGCGTCGAATCTGCCACTGTTCTGGTGCCACCAGTCGAACCACAGCCTCTATCACGGCTGACGCCGTGAGCAGCGGCGCGCCGAAATAGGCAATCCACAATAATCCCCGACCCAACGCTGAACCGCCTATCGGCATGCCCAAATCGAGCCCCCCAACCACAAACAAGCCGAGTGAATAATAAGCCCGTGTCAGCCAGCTATCGGGGGAATCGACACGTTCGCTGAGTTCGACCCCCATGCTTTGGCCAACCATAGCGAACCCGAACAGGGCGAACGCGGCAAACCAGCGCCAGCCAGGGCGTGCTCGAGTTAAGTCACTTATTTGAAAAACTGCCACTAAGGCCCTGCGCCTCCCTTAAACCACCCGTATCAGCGAGTTTACCTGTGCCTCGGTAAGCACCTTCAACCCTTTTTCTCCTGGATCTCGCAACAGGCAAAGAGCGGTCCAGGAGTCGGGGTTATCGTGTTCGCCTACAACTGCTGAGGTGAAGGCCTCGTCCCAGAATATGGGGCGCCGAAAATAGATACTCAAGTCGAGTGCCTGCACGGGTCCGGCTGCCCAGAGTGTCGCCGCAAGGTAGTGAACGCCCATACCGCCGCCGATCAACGGCGCCCGAAAGCCTGCCGCAATGGCCGCAGACTCTTCATAGTGAATGCTGTTGCCCTCCATTGAATACGCCTTCACCTGGGCGGGCGTAAGACTGTGGGCTGCAATCGTTGACGCAGTTGCAGGATCAACTACCACCGGCTGGGCTCGTTCCCCTGCACCGCGCGCGGCCGATTTGTTGGGATCCGGTCGGAGCGACATCCGACTGGCGTCGATAACCACCTGCCCCGCCTGATCCGTGAATGTCACCTCGGTAGTGACGGTGTGGCCGCGCGGCACCGGTGTGACTTGCACCACGCGGCCCTGTGCAACCAACTCTTCGCCAAGCAGCGCAGGTCGATACTGGATCAACTGCTGCACCATGTTGACGTTCCCCTGCGCGCTTATGCCACTGCGAATGCCCGCCTGAATACCCAATCCAATGAAGAAAGAGGGATCAACCACGCCGGCAAATACAGCGGGATCGATGCCACAGGCCTGCATCTTTTCTTCTTGATGAGCACTGCTGACGATTAGGGGTGCGGGGGTGATAGCAAACCCTTCCTCCGGCACGATCCAGTCAGGTTCGGCACCAGTGTCATTTAAAAATAGTCTGTCGGTCATGTTGGCGGTTCCAGTGCGGGCGCGAGTCGATATACTGCGCCCATGGTACCGCGACTCCACCAGGGTTCTGCTTTTTTCGTTCGCGCCGCAAGCTGCTTGCTGGCGCTCTGTCTGCTCATGGGCTGTGATGACAGTAGTGAGACCGGCCAACCCAGACCACCCGCTACCAATGTGCCACATGGCACCATAGATCTGGCGAATAACACGGCTGCGATTACACCGCGGGCACGAGCAATCGCAGCACTTGAAACCAACGCCCGCGCTACCGGCCATCGGTCTTTTACGCTCGAAGACAACGGCAGTCCACTAGCCGTTGTTATCGAAATCGACTTACGCCGCTTCGAACCCGTGCTGCTGAACAAAGCCAGCGGCATCCGTCCTGGCCTGGCCGTAGCTGATCCGCACACCGGCGTTGTCATTGGCAGCGGTTTTGTATCGCCGGTACGGGCAATGGAGCCCATTGGTTTGCTGCAGTATGAGGGCGAAGTTCGCAGCGGCATCGAACAACACGGCTACACCCGCATTTTGGGCATCAGTGGGCAACCATCTCGATTCAATGTGGTGCACCGATCTCAATGGTTGCCAGACATGTTCCGATCAGCTCTGCAAGCTGGACCGGGTATCGTAGAAGCAGGCCAACTCGATATTTCGGAGCGCGATTTACAACGGCCCAAGTATTTTCGCAGCTTTGTCGCCGAGTGTGGCGATCATGCACTAACGGGCATCAGCGTGATACCTACCAACCTCCACACGCTCGGCAATGCCCTCGTCGACCTGTTTGCGCGCGAAAATCTGGCGTGCAGCGAGGTTGTAAACCTTGCTGGAGACCGGGAAGCTGTGCTGTTGGTCAGCAATCAAACAACAGCAGCCTACATCGGCGATCCACAACCACGTAAAGCCGCGCTGATCGCGTTTCGGAATCGAAATAAGGAAAAGCCAACGCCATGAGCGATTCTGAAAAGCACAAAAATGATCCTTACGGGGAGATCGGCAGCGGCAAACCAGACGCTAACGCCGCACCGCCACCCATTCCCGCGGCAACAGTGGTGCTGTTGCGCGACATTGGCACCCCGCAAAACGGAGATCAGACAGAGATAGAAGTGCTGATGCTGCGGAAAACCTCCAAGATCAGCTTTGGTGGCATGTGGGTGTTCCCAGGCGGCAAGATCGACGCGGCGGACTACCCGAACGCCAAAGCTCCAGACGCATCAGAAACTGACCAGCCCACGCCAGAACAAACCGATATAGCCGCACGCAATGCAGCCAGCCGCGAAACCATGGAAGAGGCAAACCTGCAACTCGCACCAACACAGTTCATCGATTTTGCGCACTGGACACCTCCTCCAACCACTCCAAAGCGCTTCGCCACCTGGTTTTTTCTTGCCGCGGGCAATCATGATGCGATTGAAGTCGATGGTGGCGAGATTGACGATCATCGCTGGATAAGCCCAGCGGCTGCACTCGCACTGCACACCAATGGCGAGATCGATCTGGTGCCGCCAACCTGGGTGTCGCTGTACCAGCTGAGTCAGTTCACCTCTGTGGCTGAGACGCTGGAACATTTCAAAACGAGGACCATGCGCCGCTATGTAACGCATCTGGCAAAACGCAGTGACGGGGTGCGGGTGGCTATGTGGGACGGCGACGCAGGCTATGACGCCTGGAACGCCGACGCCACAGGTGCCACC
>CAZSYU010000011.1:62676-70780 GCA_964611345.1 uncultured Pseudomonadales bacterium | reverse complement strand
GCCTTTGTACTGGTGTATGTGCTCGCCATTTTGATTATCGCCACGCCCATCATGCTGTCGGAGATGATGATCGGTCGGCGCGGCAAGGCCAGCGCGCCTACAGCCATGAAGAACCTCGCCGCCGAACACAACGCCAGCCCATCGTGGGCAATGCTCGGCTGGATGGGTGTGTTTGCGCTGGGACTGGTGCTTAGTTTTTATAGCGTGATCGCCGGCTGGACACTGGCCTACCTTGGCAAGTCTGCCAGTGGCGCCCTAAACGGATTAACACCAGAAGAAGTTGGCGCAAGCTTTGGCGCCTTTTTGCACAACCCCCTGCCCATGATCTTTTGGCACGCCGTGTTTACCGGCGCCACCGTGCTGGTGATATCAAAGGGTATTAAGTTCGGTTTGGAGCGGGTAGTTAAATTTTTGATGCCGGCATTGTTTATCACGCTGGTGGGTCTTGTTATTAACTCCGCCATTGTTGGCGATTTTAAGTCAGCAACTGACTTTTTATTCAGCGCAGATGTCAGCAAGATCACCGGACCCGTTGCACTCGCCGCTGTGGGTCAGGCTTTCTTCTCGGTAAACGTTGGCGTTGGCGCAGTACTTACCTACAGCGCCTATCTGCCGAAAAACGTCAACCTGTTTCGTGCGGCCGTAACAGTCTCCCTGGGTGATACCCTGGTTGCGCTGCTGGCTGGCCTTGCCATCTTCCCCATTGTTTTCGCGAATGGCCTTGACCCGGCAGAAGGGCCCGGATTGATTTTCGTTACGCTGTCTTCCGCGTTTGCGACCATGCCGGGCGGCGCTCTCATCGGGGCAGCATTCTTTCTAATGATATTGTTTGCGGCGCTAACATCATCTATTTCAATGCTCGAAACCATGACCATGCGTGCAGCCGAACGTGCGAGCGTCTCCCGCACAAAGGCTGCATGCCTCATTGGCACAGGCACTTTTCTGTTGGGGCTAGTCACCGTGTTCTCGTTTTCCAGTTGGGAAAAAGTCTATCCACTGGGTAACTTCACAACATTCGCGACAAAAACACCGTTCGATCTCATCGACTATTTCGTCAGCAATCTGGTCTTGCCGATAGGCGGCGTGCTCTATGCGGTGTTTGCGGGCTGGATCATCAGCCATGAAGTACAGGTCGAAGAACTAGGGGTCGGGGACGGTGCACTCTACAAGTTGTGGTTGGTGCTCACCCGGTTTATCGCGCCTATCGCGATTGCCGCTGTGTTGGTTGCAAATCTGTAAAGGGATAAGTTCGCGACTCACCGACCGCGAACACCGCAAAGTCTTCTGCCGCCAAACCAACCTGCTCGAGTGCGGCCGCCAAACGTCGCGGCGGTTCGTCGATCTCTTCCGCCGTCAAGATAAAGGTGCCCCAGTGAATACCCATCGACTGCCTGGCGCCAATGTCCTGGTGAATACGCACGGCTTCTTCGGGGGTTACGTGAATGCGACCCATAAACCACTGGGGTTCATAGGCCCCTATCGGAATGATTCCGAAGTCTATGTCTGGGAACCGCTCGCCAATCTCACGAAACTGATGCTCGTTGTAACCGGTATCACCACCAAACCAGCTTGTGAAACCGCCCCAGTCAACAAGCCAGGATACCCACAGGGTTTTGTCACTATCAAACAAACCTCGGCCAGAGAAGTGTTGGGTAGGGGTTGCTGTTACCTCTACCTGTACACCACGAACAGTAACGGTATGTGACTCCCACCAGTCAAGCTCTGTGACACGTTCTGGCGCTATGCCCTTGGCTACCATCCAGACTTTCACGCCCAGCGGCACGAAGTATCTCGGGGTATTCCCCAGGGCCTGCACGCTCGCAGTATCCAGATGGTCATAATGGTTGTGCGAAATAACTACCACATCAATGGGCGGTAACTCGCCAATGGTAACGGCTGGTGCGGTGATGCGTTTTGGACCGGCAAAGCTCAATGGTGAGGCGTAGTTACTGAACACCGGATCGGTTAACACATTGATTCCGCAGTGTTGCAGCAACACCGTCGAGTGCCCAATCCAGGTCACCACCGGCTGCTCTTCGCGCTCAACGCCATGCCCCGGCTGGGCAAAAACGGGCCTGGCGGTTGGGACGGTGTACTGCGCAGGGTTGTACTTCGCCCACTTACCACTGCGAAACCGGGCCTTTATGAAGTCGACAAGGCTGGCATGTTTCGAGGTTGCAAATGGATTTACAAAGCCTGCAACGGTTTTATGCCGTCCGTCATGCCCCATCGGAGTTAATTTCACTTTGTCTTCCCCAGCAATCATTAACTCTACCCTCAAGCGAAAGCTTACACGTTGTTCGCTCGACTGCTCAGGGTAAAGGTATGCCCTTGCCTGCTAACTGCAGGTCACCTCGTACCGAGTCGATGAGAACGGTTAAGGGCACCGAACCGTTGCCCAGCACCGCCTCGTGGAACGCCTTAATGTCAAACGCTTCACCCAGTTCGCGCTCCGCCTCCTGGCGCAAGCCTTTGATCACCAGCTCGCCCAGCTTGTAGGCCAGTGCCTGGCCCGGCCAGCCGATGTAGCGGTCGATCTCATTGGTAACCTCGAGCTCACTTAGCGCCGTGTATCTAGCCAGATAGTCAATCGCCTGCTGCCGTGTCCAGCCGCGGTCATGCAACCCAACATCAACAACCAAACGACAGGCCCGCCACATTTCATAGCTCAACCGCCCAAACCGTTCGTAGGCGGTGTTGTAGATGCCCATCTCTTCCCCAAGGTATTCGGCGTAAAGCCCCCAGCCTTCGCCAAACGCACTAATGTAGTACTGCTGTCGAAATGGATGAACGGCTTCAAGCTCAGCAGCCCTTGCGTGCTGCAGGTGATGACCAGGAACAGCCTCATGCAGCGTTAACGCTGGCAAACTGTAGAGCCCACGGCTGTCGAGTTGCGTGGTATTTACCCAATAGATACCGGGGCGGTCTTGTTTCGTGTCCCCAGACACATAACGTCCGGAGGTATAGCTTGCCGCGATGGTTGCGGGCACGGGCTTGACGGTAAAGGGCAGCCGATAGAGTGGCGAGAAATATCGAGGCAGCTTGCCTTCGATGGTTTTGGCAATCCAGGCAGCACGTTCAAGTAATTCCCCCGCAGATTTGGGGTAGAACTCTGGAGAGCTCCGCAGTTTAGCAATGAAGGCTGCGCGCGTACCGGCAAAGCCCGCGCTTTGCATGGCAAGGTCCATTGCGGTTGCAATGCGTTGCACCTCGCGCTCGCCTAGTTCAAATACTTCGTTGGGCGTGAGTGGCAGTGTGGTGAAGTGCCGCACCCGATTGGCGTAGTAGGCGCGCCCCTCGGGTTGGTTCGAGATTCCGGGGGCAGCAGTCGCGGCGGATAGATAATCGCGCGCCAGAAATTTTTCGAGTCGCTTATAGGCAGGGCGCAGCTGCGTATTTAAAATCTGGGCAGCGTGACGCGTGAGTCGCTCCTCATCTGCAGGAGAGATAGAACCCGGAACAGCTCGCAAGGGAGCAACATTGGGGTGTTGCGCAAATGGTGTGGTGCTCAGGGTCTGCAAGATCGCCAGATTATTAGTTACAACCACTTTGGCTGGTACACGCCCCAGTTCGACGCCCTGTTGCAGCAACGGTATGTGCGAATCAAGATAGGTGGCATAACTGGGCAACCAACCCAAAAACGCCTCATAGTCAGCCAGTGTCTCGAACGGCAATCGGCCCAACACGAAGTTAAGAGCGTTATAAAACCCGCCTTCGGCCGTCATAGGAATGAGCGGGGCGCCAAACACATAACGATCGAGCTGATCGGTAAGTTTGTAATCCAGCACCGCGGCAGTAATCTCCTGCTCTCTGGCTAACCCCCGCAGACGCAAGGCCTCGAGTCGCTCGCGAAAACTCTTGAGCGCCGCTATGGCTCGCGGTAAGGCCTCCTTCTCGAGAGGCGTGATTTGCTGCGGGTGGTCGCCGTCGTACAAGGTTGAAAGCGGCGACTGCGCTTGTTCCCAGGCATCTACATCGTCGAGCAGCGTCGTCAATGCCGCCTCGTTTTGCGGCACGGCGGCACAGCCGACCAACATCACGCCACCAACAAACAGCACTGCCACCCTTAGAAAAACCGCCCAGCTGCACTGCGTCGTCATAAACGCCGGGCTAGTCCTGTGGCAAGGTGTAGTGCAGATAGAAGGAATACACCATGTACCACAGAGGGTAAGCAAGCGACGCAACTACCACCGTGTAAGGTGGCTGCGGTTGCAGCACAAGCCACAAACACAATACCCCCCAAAGTGCACCACCACCCACACTGAATAGCTGGGACTTTTTCGATTTTGACGGGTAGAGATAGCGCACCGGCCAGAATGTCATGGCGGCCAATAACAGTATCAAGACTCCGGCGATAGCACTTGGCAGCTCGAGCAGATAGAGGTAGAAGGCAACCACGTTCCAGTAAGAAGGGAAACCGGTGAAAAAACCATCCGCTGTTTTCGCTGTCTCTGAGCAGAACCCATAGGCCGACGCTATGAGGGTGAATCCCAGCACCGGCAACCAGACGTCAGACAGCAGGCCTTGCTGGTAGATGAAGCATACTGGAATGAAGGTGTAATTCAGATAATCCGTGATGTCATCAAGCTTGCGCCCGGAGAAATGGGGAATGTGCGTTTTCACCTGTGCCCAACGCGCCAACACCCCATCGGAGGCGTCGATCGCAAAGGCCAACACCAGCCAAAAGAACACCCCAAGCGGTTGATCGTTTACTAGCGCAAGCAGTGCAAATAGCGCACAGACCAGACCCAGGCTGGTGTAAAGATGAATGAGCCAGGCAATGCCGACGGAACGGTTCAAGCACAGATCCTTAGGAAAAATTCGAGCAGCTTCCAAGCAGCCACTGTGGGCGACGCCTACAGTATAACAAGCCGGTTGAAACTGACTATTGGGGCCCCATAGGCCGAGGTGGCAGAGCGCGACGAATCGCCCGACTAAACTGCGCACTGGATAACCCCGCCGCTACCGCTTGCTGGGCCGGCACCGTCACATTACTTACAGCCCGCAGCTCAGGATAGCTAAGCGAGTTGTTCACCGTGCCAAGCTCGTGCCCCAATTCCACCACATAGCCATTGGCCAGCAAGCGCCAATCCAGCGGAAAACTGGAGCCGACCGCTCTAGCGTGGTGCCAAATGCTTGTTGTGCAATTAGCAATCAACGCGTTGTACCAGCGTGGTTTCGTACGCAGCGCGTTGACGTCTGCGATGTAGTCAAGCAAGAGCGCCCGTGCGCCATCATTCGGTGTATACACTCGATACAACTCAACCTGCTCATCTCGGTAGGCTGCACGCAACGCTATAAGGTCGGCCTCATGCGCAACCACATAGTAGAGTTCAAACTGCCGAAAGAAACCGCGCACGGCCGAAAACTGCTCGTGCCGTTCTTTCCGGGTTTCAATCGAGATAGCCAGATGCCGACCGTCTGCAAACTCCCAACTCGTCAGGGTATGACCATAGGCCGTGGGACCCCAAAACGACAACATGATGTCCATGCCAACCAGTTCATCAAGATCGTAGGTTTCGCTACGCCAAACCAATGCAGAGTCTGGATTGCCGAGCTCGCTGTAGCCGCGCACGTTTTCGACTGTGAGCACAGAGCCTTCAAGCGCTGCACTGGGCAGACGCGCAACATCCGCCAGCCATTCTCTGTCATTGCTGGCTGGAAGCGTGAGCCACCATCCCCACACGAATGCCACTAACAGTACAGCTGCGAAATAGAATCTTATGAAAGGCCGTACCCAACCCATCAGGCCGGCGACTGCCAGCGCTAACAGGGCAACGTAAATCGCTCGCAACACCGGCGCCCCACCGGCGTCAATCCAAAGAGCGGCACCACACCAAAGCAAGGCGCATACGAGCGGCACTATAAGGATTGCTCGCAGTAGAAACCGCACAGGATGACGCGCAAGCGGTGCCGCAAATGAGCGCGCAATCCGCACAAACAGATTGTTTAAAGCCTTCAAACGCTCGTCCTTAGCAGCCCTAACCTGATTTACAGGCTCTACTTTACAGGCTCTACGCTGGCAACGTTACTCCGCTTCAGCCAGATTGATGGGGCTTACTGCGATATCGAGACTGGTTGTGCGGCGCAGATCAACGGTAAGGGGGGTGTATTCGCCATCTACCAATGTCCAGGGCAATGGCAACGTGGTTTCATCGATGAACAAAAAGTGCTCGCCTATGCCTACGCTCGGAAAGCGATAAATGCCCTGTGCATCCGTCACTACCGGATAGACGCTGTTTAAATAAACCGTTACGCCGGCAAGCCCTGGCTCATTCTGCTGGCGGATGCCATCGCCGTTGTTATCGACAAACAGCGAGCCTTGCACACGGCCCGTTCCTCTGCCAGAACCAAGCACAGCCCTTGAACGGGAGCGACCTCCGCGGCGATAGGTAAGACTGGCGAAGGCAGAAAACTGCCTGGAAGTTCCAAACAGATCATCGTTGAACTGGTTATCAGTAAACAGCGTATCCGAAATGTCTTCATCGAAGTCGAGGTCGGATTCGTTTCGGTTGTAATCGAGCTGGACAGACAACGCCAGGTTGCGAGTTACAGGTTGATCGTAGTTTATAAAGCCTGTCAGGCCGCGATTGCGGTCGCTGCCTGAACGGCCATGGTTGTAGCCCAAACCCAGGGACAGAAAACTGCCGCGCTCAAACTGTTTGCTCCAACTGCCATTGATGACGGCCTGACGCGAAGTTGCTAGTGAGTCGAATGTACGTCGGTAATTGGCCGCCAGCTGTAATGTTGAATCCGTGTTGAAGTCTTTCGTCCAGCCATAATCAAGCTGGACTTCTTTTGAGTCATTACGAAGTCGTAAAATGGCGCCATAGTTACTGTTCGAGTTAGAACGATGGTTGCGGGTCAAGTAACTTCGCAGCGTATGTTCCCGGACAGTGTCTCTGAGCCCACTTCGGGTCTCAACCTGCCGATAGTTATAAAGCGCACTCAGGTTGGTCCTGCGGCTAACTCGCCGCGACAAGTTCAAACTGAGAAACCCGGTTTCCGTTCGAACCGAGCTCGTATCTGACAGCCCATCGCGGCGCAGCTCTAGGCTGGCACCAAAGGTATGTCTGCCACGCCTGGTGTTATACCGGTAGAACGAGCCCACGTTATCGTCGCCAATGCGCGCATCAAGCCAAATTACGTCAGAATCGAAGTAGTAGACGCCATAGTCGTGCTTGGAGCGAGACGTCTCCGTAGAGCCGCCGACGAGAAAGGCATAACGATCATCACTGGCCGCACCCGTTAAACTAAACGCTGTTCGTGCAGAAAGCAGGTGATCATAAGACAGCCGAAAGCCAGTCCGATTATCAATCAAGTTCTGCTTGTCTGTGCGCCACAGGTCAGCGCTGATCGCATTGCGCTCGCGTACGTGGGTGAATTGCAGTCGCTTAATGTTGCCCTCGGTGCGGTTAAACCCGGGCAACAAGGTGCCGCGATTCTGTCCAAGCTTGCCGAACGACGCCCCCACACCGGAACGCCCAAACTTGATTTGGCTCGACACACCCAACACATCAGGTTCCGCTGCCGAGAACCTGGAGTTCACCAGGTTGGGGCGCTGCCGGAATGGGTTATAACGCGCTTGTCGATGGGTACCTAGTATGTTGTCCATACTGATGTTCTCGGTGAGCGGCAGGTTGTACTGCTCAAGCGATAACCTCGCGAGACCCGATTTCCCCTCAAAACCATTGTTGCTTGTCTGGCCATTCAGCTGATTTAGAGACGGAGAAAAGCGGCTTTCATCGACCGCAACCAGATTCAAACGCAGTTGACCCCAGTTGTCCGTGTTCTTGCGAGCGATGTAGTGCAGGCCAGAATCAAAGGTTGAATCAAACCCCTGGTTACTGGCGCGGTACTGGCCAACCAATTGCAGGGATTGATCAATGGTTGCAAGTTTACCGGTGCGCTCGACACTGAACAGATAGCCCAGGTCGTCATCCTCCGCCGCTGAAGGATCAATCAGCTGATCGACATAACCTGCTGCGCCGGAATCGGTAGCTGGCGCTTGGTCAGCATCGGCTCCAGAGTCAGCGACAGAACCAGGACTCAACCCCGCCGCTTTGTCTACCAATGCAGAGATATCCGGGGCAGAGATATCCGG
>CAZSYU010000011.1:42418-62576 GCA_964611345.1 uncultured Pseudomonadales bacterium | reverse complement strand
GCAGAGATATCCGGGGCAGAGATATCCGGCAGCGCTGAGGAGCTGTCATCTGCGGCTGGCTCGTCATCATTATCAGACAGAGTCAATAGCGACCCAATATTGGGAGATGATTCCTCCACGGCAGCCGCGGCGTTATCTGCGAGAGAATCCGCTATCCGCCAGCGAATCTGGTCGCCGACATAGATCAAATCCGGATCGATAATGTAGGTATTTAGCTTCCACAGCTCGGGCCAACGCAACGGGTCCAGCAAGTATTTGTCGGCGAGACTCCACAGCGAATCCCGCGGCACAACGGTGTGCACCGAGTCATCATCACCTCGAACCGGAGTAACCAGCCCAAGGCAAACAAACGCAAAAACTGTCAAACGACTAGCTAGAGACAAGGGGTAACGATCCTGTAGTGCCGATCCTGTGCGACCAAAGGGGTGGTGACGCCACATCGGCGGCTGCTTCTTACATATATCCTTCAAATCTAGCAGCGCTGCAGAATTCGAACGTGTGGTGGTGCTCAATAAACGAACTGTAAAGTCTTGATTTACGAATAGTAATTTTTGCGCCACTGCACACTTTATCTCTCGCACTGGTCTAAGCTTTGGTCAGTAGGAGAGCAATGTCAGTACTCGCGGTGAAACATCGGGAGACCTGAACTAGCCCCGTTGAAAAACACTCACTCTGATTAATTAGGCAAGCAGTATGATCAGCAAAAATATTGGCAAAGCGGTAGGCGTAGGCCTGCTGTTATGCACCAGCACCAACATCCTCGCGGACGCAGACATCGCGGTACAAAATACAACGAATCCACTTGAGGCCACAGCAAATGTCGATCTCTGTGTCGTTGTGCCTCAAATTCTGATTTTTGGCGTCGGCCAAAACGCAGACGTGGTTGCCAAGCTGCAATGGACGCACAACAACTCTGGCAACGGTGGCCTTCTGGGTACCAACAACGCTTCTTACACGGGTGCTGCACTGCCTCCGTTTACCGCACCAGCGCCTCTGACCCCGCTAGCAAACGTGACCATCACTAACGATGGCGGCAACGGCAATGCCACTACCAACACTGCAGAACTGCCCGTATTCCTGTTCAGCAACAGCGGTGAAAACGTCACTATCACATCAACGATCAGCGGTGGTGTGACCGGTGGCGGTACCGTGGATGCTCTGGATCACGACACCACTGCTGGATTGACGATTCCAATCGCCAACTTCACCAGCGGTTCAAGTACTGTCATTCCCCAGCCTGCGCTGTTAAACAACAGCACCGCCGTGACAGCACACACGAATGGTATCGTGAACGCGACCGACACCTGGTCTTACAGCTATACCAATCCCGCGGTTCCAGCCGCAGGTACCTATGAGGCTCGAGTAACCTATGTGGCTTCCACGCCCTAATATCAGCTCAATGCTGAACAACTGCCTGTCGAGACCCGCAAAGCCACTAGCAATGCTAGTGGCTTTGTTGGCTACTGGCATCGCGCAACCGATGCATGCGGCCGAACAGGGCTTTACAGGTGGCGTTACGCCTTCCCGGTTTGAGCTGAACGCAAAACAGGGCGACCTGATGCGCAAGTCGATCAAGGTGTACAACCTGGGCGCGCGACCGCAAAGTTACAATGTGCGCACGGTGGACTGGACCTTTACCGAAGCAGGAGCAATTAGCTTTCAGGACGAATTGGCACAAGACAGTTGTCGAGAGTGGGTTCGCCTTGAACGCCACAAAATCAAAGTGCTACCTGATCCGCAACGACCAAGAAATTTCCGTTTCGAGGTCGCCATACCTGACGACCTGCCCCCTCGGGAATGCCGCTTTGCGCTGATGATTGAAGGTGTTGATACAAAAGCCAGCGCTGATCTTGCAAACGGCTCGATCAAACTACCTGTACTTGGCAGAATCGCAGTGATCGTCTACGTCGGCATTGGTGGCGTCGAACCACAACTGGTTGTGGGTGACGTGTCCGTGCAAAAATTGAACAACCAGACACTACCGGCCATAGCTATAGAAAACTCAGGAAATGCTCATGGTCGTCTCGATGCTGATCTCGTTGCTAAAAACAGCAACGGCAAAAATGTGCCATTGACCATAGCGACCTCACCCATATTACCCGGGCAAACTCGCCAGATGGCACTCACTCCGGCGCCAGGACTTGCGCTGGATTACCCTCTCACCATAACTGGAAAGATTTACAGCGATGGCCAAACAATCACAGTCGACCAGCAGATCCTATCGCCAACACAAGGCATTATCGCCGAGCGATGATTCTCCGCGGCGCCGCACGCTCGCTAACCTAATCTGTGTTGTTTCACTCGCCTGCGTAACCCAGGCAGCCGTTGCCGAGATTCTCAATCGAAGCACGTCAGTAATCCGGCTTCGACTGGGCGACAACGTGGTTAACGGAGTCAACACCGTAATCTACGAGGCCGGTCTGCCCGCGGAGATGGGTGGCCTGCCAGGCGTCACTGCGCAACCCGAAGCCATAAGCACCAACGCGGTCACCGGCGGCATTGGTGTGTTCTCAGTGCGCGTCGTTGCCGATCTCAACGCCAGAAACGGCGCGACTACCACGGTGGGCACATTCACCATGAACTCCACTGCAACTATGAATTGCACCACAGCCGCGAGCTGTGGCGGCGAATCCATTAGCCTAACCACCATAAGCTGGAACACGCGGGACAATGACACGCTAAATGCCGTCACTCAGTACGACGGCAGCGCTAATCAGATCTTGCAGATAATCACCGATACCAATCCAGCCACCAATGGTACGGATACTCGACATCGCAACTACAATCAGTATCTGTATGACAACGCGTTTTTACTGCCGGCGGGCACCTATCAAGGTACGATGACTCTAAGCGCTGAGGCGATCAATCAGTGAAACTCCGCCATGTCAGCATGATGATGGTCTGCGCGCTGGCACTCGTTATTGGCGAGCAACCCAATGCGGGGCAATCCACGGACAACAACGCCGCTGGTGGGTTTAACGTGAGTGTCGATCTACGGCATCGGGTCATTATTCCCCAAATTCTGTATTTTCGGATCGGTGGAACCGCCATTGAGCAGTTGAAATTCAGAGTGAGTGGCGGAGCGACCAGCCTTGGCAACAATCAGAGTTTCTCCGGCACGGTGCCACCGCCTGTCGGTGATGGCTCACCAATCGCAGCACTTAGCGGCGGCGTGGTACCAGTGAGCATTTACGGCAACATGGGTACACTAAATCTCAGCTACGACCTGTCGAACTCCCAGGGCCTGGATGATGGCAATGGCAACTTTATCCCGTTCGATGAGATAAACGTTGTCAGTGCAGATGCCGCTGGCCTACCGGCGCCCGTGCTGCAAAATGCTGGAGCAAACAACGCTATCTCGGTACCAATTACTGGCAACCTGTTTGGTGGCCGGGTGGTACGCAGAAATACCACCTGGACCTTTACCTACGAGAACAACACGATTCCCAGCGCCGGTACCTACGAGGGGCGCGTAAGATATACGGTGTCGTCGCCGTAACCACCCTTTACTAGTGGTTCCACCCTTTACTAGTGGTTCCACCAAGGCCTATCAGAAAACGACCGCAGATCCGTTTCGAACGTCCACACCGATCGATGCTGCTGGGCGATATGAAAGTAGGTTTCGGCGATCTTGGCCGGCAGCATCAACCCGTCATGCTCCATGCCGCGCGTTTCGCGCAACTCCTGAAAACGTTCGGCGCCCAGCATTTTGCCGAGTGTGTCGGGGGCATCAACCGCTCCGTCGACCACAATGTGCGCCACATGAATGCCTTTGCTCGAGAACTCCGCATTCAAACTCTGACACAGCATACGTCGGCCACCCATTGCTGCCGCGTGGGAATGCTGCCCTGCGTTACCACGGACCGCGGCGGTTGCCGAGGTGACCAAAATAGTGCCCTTGCCGCGCTCAACCATCAGCGGGCACACCGACTGCGCAACCCGAAACAAGCCAAAGGTGGCCATCCGCCAACCCATTTCAAACGCCTTGTAGGTCGTGTCCGCAAGTGCCCGATCGCCAATCTGCGCGCCCAGGTTAAACACGACCACTTCAATCGCACCCACCTCAGACTCAATCGACGTAACTAACTGCTCAATACTGTCCGGCTCTACGGCATTGAGCATGTAACCACTGGCGGAGCCGCCCTCGGCCTCTATGTTGCCGACCAGCGTGTTAAGCCCTTCGGCGTTACTGCGGCGCGCCAAACAGGCGTGATACCCATGCCTCGCAAAGTGCGCTCCAACGGTGCCACCAATACCTGCACCCGCGCCAATCACCAGACAAACAGGCTTGCTCATGCCGCTTTCTCCGTCTCTACGCGCGCAACGCTTGGGTGCTGTGCCATTAGGTCGATGACGCCCTGCACACGGGGATGATCCGCCATTAAATCCATGCCTAACAACTGGCCAGCAATGCCGTTCACCAGCCCAAAGCTGAAATAAACATAAAAGTCTGCAAGGCTAACATCTGTACCCGCCGCGTAAGGACCGGCGACAAGAATCCGTTCGAGCGCCTGCATGCCGCGAACGAGGTCGGCCTTGGTGCTGGTTTTGGTTTCATCACTCACCGGCTTATTGAACAGCAATTCTGGCAAACACCGGCGCGCTACCAGCTCTAGATCCAGCTTTACGTGGCACACCAACTCCATGACCTTTGCTGCCTCGAGCGGATCGCTGGGTAAGAGCGCGGGTGTCGGCGCGATCTGCTCAAGATACTGCGCAATCGCGAGGGATTCCGACAGATAGCGGCCATCAACACCGATCGACGGCATTTTGCCCATCGGGCTGCGCTCAAGATTGTCTTCTTCCTGGGTGGGTGGCGCCTTCACCTCTTCGAACTCTACGCCTTTCTCGATCATGAGCGCCTTCACCAGGCTGTAGTAATTGCTCATGCGTAAACCATACAAATTGATCATGCTTGTCTCCCGTTATTTCCTTCCTATCTGCTTGATCCTGAATCAGCGCGCGAAATTCTTCAAGCTGAACCTATGCCATATACGGTAGGCTTAAGACCACTCAGGTTATGACTTCGGAAACTGATGTGAAGCAACCTTCGTCGCACTCAAGTTCGACCAACAAGAACTCAGAGATCGTCGCGTTTAGCGCTCGAGAACTCTCTGCTGGCATACATCAAAGAGACTTTTCGTGCGTGGAGGTTATGCGGGCCTATCTCGAACAGATAGACACCTACAATCCACAGGTGAACGCCCTGGTATCGCTCCGCGAACAAGAGCAACTGATTGATGAGGCGCAGCAGAAAGACATCGCACTGGCAACGCGTGGCTCAGAAGGTTTTCTCCATGGATTTCCACATGCCGTTAAAGACCTTGCAGACGCAGAGGGGCTTATAACCAGTCACGGCTCGCCAATTTTTAAGGACTATGTTGCCCCCAGTGACAGCATTCATGTCGCGCGTATAAAGCAAGCAGGCGCAATTGTCATCGGTAAAACCAATGTGCCCGAGTTTGGCCTGGGGTCCCACACTTACAACCCGGTGTTTGGACCAACACGCAACGCTTTTGATCACAGCAAGTCTGCGGGCGGCAGCAGTGGCGGCGCGGCTGTTGGCCTGGCCATGCGCATGTTGCCGGTTGCTGATGGCGGCGATTTTATGGGCTCTTTGCGCAATCCCGCGGCGTTCAACAACGTGATCGGCTTTCGGCCAACGCCGGGCCTGGTTCCGCTTGCGGACAGTTACATCGAAGAACTACCTTGTAACGGACCCATGGGCCGCAACGTGCCCGACACAGCGATGCTGCTAGCAATAATGGCAGGTCATTCGCCCGCTTCCCCCACCTCACTACCCATCGATCCGGCGCAGTTTACCCAACCATTAACAAAGGACTGGAACGGCACCCGCATCGGCTGGCTGGGTAACCTGGGTGGCTACCTCCCCATGGAAGCGGGAGTCATCGAGCTCTGTGAACACGCCCTGACAGGATTTCAAACCATCGGCTGCACGGTGGAAGAGACAACGCTCGACCATTCAATGCCAGACCTGTGGCAAACCTGGCTAACGTTCCGTCACTGGTTGGTGCGGAAAAAGACCCTGCCCCTGTACTCCAAGCCAGGCTTACGCGAGCAACTAAAGCCCGAACTGCGCTGGGAGACAAGCCACGGCGAGGCACTAACCGCCGACGATGTCAGCAAAGCGTCAACCCAGCGAGCCGCTTTGTATCACGCCATGCAAACACTGTTCGAGCGCTACGACTTTTTAGTACTGCCCAGCGCCCAGGTGTTTCCTTTTACCGTCGAAACCCATTGGCCAGACTCGATTGCAGGCACTGCCATGGATACCTATCACCGCTGGATGGAAGTCGTCATCATCGGCACATTGTCTGGCTGCCCAGTAATTAACGTACCCGCTGGCTTCAGCAGCACGTTACCTGGTGGCTTACCGATGGGTTTACAGATCATCAGCAAACGCTATGCGGATTTTGCAGCGCTGCAGATAGCCGCCGCCTACGAAGAGGCCACGCGCTGGAACCTCGACTATCTGCCGGCTGCGCTGACCCACCCCGAATAGCATTTGTAAGGCGATGTAACAGGAGTTGGGATTCCGCTTACCGCCTGTTTACGCATTGCCTGTGCCCATTTACGCCGCAGAACGTTAACCTGCATCCATGGCTCGTACTTTTGCTCAGCACTTGCTCGCACTCTGCCCAGATACCGATACTGGGAAAGACGCACGCCCGCGCAAAGCCTGTCCCCGCCCGGCGCGCAGTAGCAACCCCTCTCCGACCACCTACGCAAGCATTGTGCTTATGTTGGCCATGGGCAGTACGAGCGCGAGTGCAGCCACCGACGGAGTCACCGCAACAGGCGGTGGCACTTCCAGCGCATCCCTCAATGTCGGGCTGGTGATACCCGAACGCCTCGACGTCAACGGCCTGCGCAGTCCCGCGCTGCAGCCCGATGGCCGGGGCGGTCTAAGCGGCGCTAGCTCAGCCTGTGTCTCTGGCCTCGCCTCTGGTCAATACACCCTATCCGCAGTGGGTAACGGCACCAATGGCAGGTTCGAGGCCACAGACGGTCACCAAAGCCTGCCTTTTGAGGTGGCTTACAGTGAGGGTAATGGTCGGTCTCGGCCGCTGACGATGGGCGAAGCGCTTACCAGTTTAGCCGGCAGCGGTACCCGGGGTTGCACAGACAATAACGCGCGCCTGTCTATTCGCATGAATACTAAAGGCATCGACCCGAGCGCAAAGCTGCAAGGCGCACTCACCCTCGTTTTGGCGCCAGAATAGCAACCGCTGTAGCAACCCAGCCGCACAACACCCAAGACGCCTCCCCCCGAGTCTGTTAAAAAGAAACGCAGAAGAACGAATCAGCCCTTCTACAATGACCCGGGAGCCCCTATGAATTCCCAAGCCGAACGTGCAGCCGAACTTGAAACCATAGTTAACGCAACGCCGCTCGAGGAGATCGACGTCAGCCGCCCCGAGCTGTTTCACGACGATTCGTGGCAGCCCTGGTTCGCCCGGCTCCGCCGCGAAGCCCCGGTACATCACTTGAGCGACAGCCCGAACGGAGCCTTCTGGTCGGTGACTAACCACCGCCTCATAAAGGATGTCGATACCAATCACAGGGTGTTTTCTTCCGAAGCTGGCGGCATATCCATTGTTGATCCGGCAGCCGCTAACCCCAACGAACTCCAGGGTGAGAGTTTCATTCAACTGGACGAACCCAGACACGGGCCACAGCGGCGCACGGTATCCCCCGCGGTAGCGCCACGTAATCTCGCCGAGTTTGAGCCGCTCATTCGCTCTCGCGCCATCGACATTCTTGACAACCTGCCGGTGGGAGAAACGTTCAACTGGGTTCAGGAAGTGTCTATCGAACTCACCGGGCGCATGCTCGCCACCCTGTTCGACTTTCCCTACGAAGAACGACACAAGCTGGTCTACTGGTCGGATATCACAACCGACGTGCCACAGGTCACCGGCAATACCGACACCGACATGGACAAACGCTACGCCGAGTTAATGGAAGCGGCAGGCGCGTTTTATCAGCTGTGGACGGAACGAGCGGCGGCGCCACCGAAGTTCGACCTCATCTCGATGTTGGCGCATGGTGAAGAGACACGCACCATGAACGAAAACCCGGGTCTGTTTCTCGGCACTATTCTTCTGTTGATCGTTGGCGGCAACGACACCACCCGCAACAGCATCAGCGGCGGCGTACTGGGACTGAATCAGTTCCCCGAGGAGTATCAGAAACTGCGCAACAATCCAGGGCTCATCCCAAACATGGTCTCGGAGATGATCCGTTGGCAATCTCCGGTGATTCATATGCGCCGCACGGCCCTACGCGACTACACTCTGGGCGGAGAGAACATTAAGGAAGGCGACAAGGTGCTGATGTGGTATCTGTCGGGTAATCGCGACGAAACCGTCTTCGCTGACGCAGACAAACTTATCATCGACCGACCCAACGCACGCCAGCACGTCGCCTTTGGCTTTGGCATTCATCGCTGCATGGGCAACCGCCTGGCAGAAATGCAGCTGCGCATACTGTGGGAAGAAATCACCGCTCGCTTCAGCAACGTCGAAATCGTTGGCGATGTAGAACGCCTACCCAACAACTTTATTCGCGGCATTAAAGACATTCCAGTGCGATTGCACCGGGCCTGATACAACCAACGAGATCCCTCCATGGACAGACGAGAATTTATTACTTCTGGCGCTATCGCATCGACGAGCGTTGGCACACTAACCGCACTGAGCGGTTGCGAGACCAACCCAACGATCACAACTAACACAGCCAGCACAGCCAACAGCACAACGACAGAGTTTGCCCACGGCGTGGCCAGCGGCGACCCGCTCGCCGACCGGGTCATCCTCTGGACACGAGTAACCGACAACCCATCGATCGCTAGCCAAAGTGCAGTTAGCGTTGCCTGGTGGGCAAGTGAAAATCGCAACGGCGACAACCCTGTAGCCAGTGGCAGCGTGCAAGCCGAAGCTACGCACGATTACTGTGTCAAGGTAGACGCCGCCGGATTGCAACCAGATACAACCTACTACTACGGATTTAGCAGCAATGGCATCAACTCTCGGGTCGGTCAGACGCGCACGCTGCCAACCCAAGAGGTCGAAGGCGTACGACTTGCAGTAACGTCCTGTGCAAATTATCCGCAAGGCTACTTCAATGCCTATCGGCAGCTCGCAGATATGGACGGCCTGTACGCTGTGTTGTCACTGGGCGACTACCTCTACGAATACGGCAACACGCAATACGGCGATGGGGAGCCCTTAAACCGCGTGCCTGCCCCCGATAAAGAGATTGTCACCCTTGAGGACTACCGCACCCGACACGCCCAGCACAAAGCTGAAAGTGACTTGCAAGATGCCCACGCACGACATCCGTGGATTGTGATCTGGGACGATCACGAAAGCGCCAACAACTCCTGGACGGGCGGGGCTCAAAACCACGACCCTGACAAGGGTGAAGGCGAATGGAGCACTCGCAAAGCTGCGGCCATTAAGTCGTATTACGAATGGATGCCCATTCGTGAGTTACCCAGCGGCCTGTTCCGCAACTTCCGTTTCGGCAACCTCGTTGATCTGATCATGCTCGATACGCGTCTTGAAGGCCGCAACGAGCCCGGAGCACGCGACGATCTGGAGAGCGCGAACGATCCAGAGCGAACCCTGCTTGGCCCGGTCCAGGAACAGCGGCTGTTTAGTCACTTAACTGCCGCCCATACTGATTCGGTGCAATGGAAAGTGATTGGCCAACAGGTGGTGTTCGCCCCGTGGAGCAACAAGACCTCAGTGCTCAACCCGGACAGTTGGGACGGTTATCGGGAATCGCGCCGGCGTATACTGGAACACGTCAACAACACTTCTTTGGACAACATGATTATTCTAAGCGGCGACGTGCACAGCGCCTGGGGCATGAACGTGCCAGGTGTTGACGAGACCAAGAGCGCCGCTATCGAGCTGGTTACGCCTGCCGTCAGCTCACCACCATTGGCAAGCGCCTCCAAAGGCACGCAAGAGCTCGTAGAAACTGCCTCCACCACACTCGAGCACGTCAAGTACGCCAACGGTCTCGACAATGGTTATCTGATTGTTGATTTGAACGCCAAACGGGCGCGTGCCGAGTGGTACTTTACCGGGCCGCGGAACCAGCGCTCAAGCGCAGTTAAACTCGGTAAAGCCGTGGAAAGCGTTAGTGGGTCGAATCAATTGACCAGCTAGTCATGCACTTGCGTTGTTGCGTCCTCTACGCCACCAGTGCCAACCAAGGTCACCGAGTTGGGCCGCACGTTGGCAAATTCCACAAGCTCCAATACGTGGCTCGGACTTTCGTTCTCGAACAGGCTGATGGGTAGATGCCAAACGCCCTGCACTTCAGGCTGCAATGTGGGCTGGGTGGCATCAGCAACATGCCACGCGCCTTCGTAGTAAATCTCTGCCCAGGCATGTCCATAGCCAAGCAGCTCATCGTTCACAGCGAGCATTAGCAAACCAAACACCAATCGCGCGGCGTAACCCTCGCTGCGTGCGAGTGCCGCTTGAAGCACACCATACTCGGTGCAATCGCCTTCTCGGCGGCGGGCAACCTGCGAGGCAATGAGCATCCCGTTACGATAATTAGGATCAATGATTTGCTCACCCGTATAGGCAATCAGAGCCTGCAGCTCGGAAACAGTTGCCGGCGCCGTGCTTACTGCTGTTGATGCGGCCGGGTTCTGTTCCCGCCAGCGATTACTCAACGCGATAACGGAGGGTTGATCGTAATCTATCACCCAACTCGCCCTGTGCTCGCGTTCGCTTGGCGCCTGAGTGAAGTGCGCACCGGGCGCAATGCGCACTCGCAGTGCTTCAGGCGTTGCGCTCATCACATCTAACTGCGCGACCGCGCCAAGCCTTGCGCGTAAATCATCGACATCGGCACTGTGCAGATCCAGTGAGAGTGACGCATCTCTTGCGACTGGCGCAGACAATGCACCCGAAGTTACCTCAATGTCGGCGAGGAAAAGTCCAGGTTCAGAGACCTGGTCTGCGGCACTAACCACGCTCCCGGTTACCAGCAACCAGGCTGTCATGACAGCACGGGGCAGGCTTCTCATCTATTGCTGCTGCCTTCGCTCTTGTTCCTGTTTTGGTGCAGGAATCTGCCCCCGTTCCCAAACCCGCTCAATGACCACAGTCGCCGACCCTGCTTTCCCGGTGCCAGCAATCATATTGCCAGAGCGATCAAGCTGCACTTGCATGTCTATGCCCCCAACCGTCATTTGCCCGCTGTTTCGATCAGCTGCATTCAACACAATCTCAACCGGCAACAGGCTGGTGGGGTCAACGTCTGGTAGCCAGGTAGCTAGGGTAGCGCTGTTTTTGTCGGTGCTGCGTTGCAATTCTGCAGTCGCCAAAACCTGACCCAATTCTGAGAGTAGCTCGGCCGAAGAATCGATCTCCTGGTCAAGCGGTTTGCCTTGAAAGTCTCCCGCCACCTGCCAGCCCTGCCCTTCCTGCGGGCGCAGCTCCAAATCAATGACCAGCTCCCCGTTCTCCGCGTTACTATGCAGCGCATTGATCAGCTCCCCTTCCGGCGTGGAATAGCTAACAGTCGTGCTGTCAGAAGTACTCAGCGTTCTGGCATCGACGGGAACAAGCGCAGTGCTAACCAACAAGGAGCGTGTGTCGCCGTCAGCATCTAGAGAGAAACTCGTTTGCACAAAACCAACGGGTTGGGAATTCACCGACTGAATGTACAGCGACTCATAGTAAGCGGGCTCTTGCGTGCTACCTTCTACTGACGCCACGACTTTCGCAAATGCACTTTCGAAAGTGGCGCGATACCCTAACTCGTTATGAAAGCACAAAAGCAAAGTCTCACCTATGGTTGTGCTGCGCACCTTCGCAAGACCCACCTGCGCCTTGTCTTTGGGACCGACGGTATATATCCATTCGAGAGCCAACACCGGACGGCCTTCGACATGACTGGCGTCTACCGCAGAGATCGCCTTCGACTGCAACGGCCCTACCGATTCCACCATCGCCGCAACAACGTTGTCGCCAAGAAGCTTGGTCGAAAAGGCAGCATTAAGTGGCTCTTCAAAATAGGCGCACTCAAAGGGCGCCTCAGTTCCGATATTGGAAGAGAAATACCAGGAGCCTTCCGAATTCTCTGGCTTGGTTACGAGCTTGCCGGGCATTCGCCCTTTCAAGATACCGTCCGGCAGTTTGAACTTTGCAGTACGACGAACCTTTTTCTCTCTGGCCATCGATTTTTCAAACCAGGCCGGCTGCTCGGACACCTCTGCGCCAAACACTTTCGGAGCCCCCGAAAATTGTGCAACGATCACAGCGAAGCACAATACAATCAATCTGTAGCTCATGAAACAACCATCCTTGTGAAACCGACCACCAGCCTAACACTTTCGGTGGAGGCGGACTCAAATGGTCCAACTGAAGGTTACAATTCGGCCATTGCGCGTACAATCATGTTTTCTGGTACATGAACTGCAAAGAATCCCGACCGTGAAACACGACAACTACGTTATCGACGACATGATCTCTGCCAAGTCCATTGCGGCGCGCGTTGAGTCCATGGCAAAAGAGATCAGCAACCACTTCAACGACACCGAAAAACTGGTGGTGATCGGATTGCTGCGCGGCTCATTTATGTTCATCGCCGATCTGGTGCGCGAACTTGAGCTCCCGGTTGAGGTGGATTTTCTCGAAACATCCTCGTATGGCGATTCCACCGAGTCGTCCCGCGAGGTGCGAATACTGAAAGACCTGCGCGGCGAAATCGAAGGCCGCGACATTCTGGTGGTCGAGGACATTGTTGATACCGGGCACACCCTGCACCACGTGCTAAACCTGCTGAACACAAGAAACCCTTCACGTATGCTGGTTTGCGCCCTACTCGACAAGCCGTCGCGGCGCGAGGTGGACGTGACCGCGGATCTGGTCGGGTTTGAGATTCCCGACGAGTTTGTCGTGGGTTACGGCATCGACTACGCGCAGCGCAACCGCAACCTGCCCTATATAGGCTCGGTGCGCTTTACCGACAACAACTGATATCTGACAGAAGACAAGCACACCCAATGAGCAACAGCGTTCTGCGAATTTTCTCTTACCTGCCTAATCCACGCGTATGGAAGGCGCAGATTGCCGCTGACCTGGGTGGCGTTGAGGTCGAGGTTATCGGCGATAAACCAGCAAAACTTGGCACCTGGCTGTGGGACTTTGCCGCTCGGGAGCTGCCCGCAGATGAACGCTCAGACACAAGTCCTTATGCCCGCACTGGGCGGCGCGGCTTCTCGGGCACCCTGTACAAAACCGATGAGTTTTTATCAGCCCATCCCTTTGGCACTGTGCCCGCTGCATTCAGTCCAGATGGTGAAGTAGGAATATTTGAATCCAACAGCATTCTGCGCGCCGTAGCCAGAGCTGCTGACCCAAGTGCTGCACTGTACGGTAGCGATACCCAGCTCGCGTCGCGCATTGACAGTTTTCTGGATGCCAACCTCGTGTTCGCTCGCGAAGCCCAGGTGTATCTGCTGGCGCTTGAGAACATTGACAGCGCGACTCACGAGCGCATGCGCCAGGCCTACGAGTTTTATCTGTCCGGCATCGAGAACGCTCTGGGGCACAGCGAGTTCATTGCGGGTTCGACGTTGAGCATCGCCGACATCTCGTTCGTGTGCGACTTTGCACAGTTCCTGCGCGAGGGCCACTACACAAAACAGTTAGTCGCCGCCGGCCTTGAACAAATCAGTCATAACGGTCGAAACATCTGGCCACGCGCCTACAGTCACATGCTGAGCTTAAGCGAAACGCCTGTTTTCGCCCGCCACATGGGCAGCTACCTGACCTGGTACCGCGACGCTACCGCAGACAGTTAACCACTTCGACCTGATACGCCTTGCCCCGCTCGTTCACGATATCGAGAATATTCAGGGACGTTGGCACATAGCCAAAACCGATCTTGAGCTCCGGGTGCCACTGAAAGATGGAACCACCAAGACCCATCCAGCCGTAGAACCCTTCGCGTCCTGCGTTCAACCCTGCGGCGAGGGGCGAATCATCAACGGGCGCACCAAAGGCCGCCACACCCCCCTGGGTAAACGTGGTTGGCATGGACATCATGTCGCGTGCGACTGGCTGCGCGTGCAGCGCTGCATGCGCAGACGCGCTCATGAGCCTCTTACCCTCAAGCTCACCACCATTGGCCATAATCGCCGCCAGTTTTGCCAGTCCGCGGGCGGAGCACCGGGCACCCGCAGAGGGTATTTCGGCCTTGGCAACCTCGGTTGAGTTAAACACGGACAGTCTTTTCATCCCCGTTAGCGGAGTTGGCGCACCTGCTGTTGTCCCACTCTTGCGGCCTTTCCCAAGACGCCACAATTTGGCCAGGTTCTGGGCGAGATTGGGTTCGATACGCCGGCCAAGGCGGCGCGGTACCAACCCCTGCATAAACTGATAACCAAAGCCCAGCATCACCACATCACTCATTCTGGCGATCTCGCTGTCGGTGGCACCAATGTGGGCGTCGAGAGCAAACTTCTCGCTAACCTGCGTGCGTAAAAACTGCCCGATGGTGCGCCCCTGGGGTTCAATGCGCCGAAAGATCTCATTGACGATCCAGCCCCGGGTTATGGCGTGGTACTCGCGCTGGTTGTCAGCGCCCAAACGCCACTTTGGGGTTTGCCCGGCAATGATCGCACCCACGGTATTGGTGGCTAATTGGCTGGCCTGCAAATCGACCGGATTGAGCGTGGTATCGAACGCTGCCAGTCCGGCTTCGTGGCGCATAACATCCGCCACGGTGGTCTGGTCTTTGCCATTGGCGGCGTACTCCGGCCAGTAGTCCGCTACCCGCGCGCCATAGTCCACGAGTCCCTGATCAAACAACATGGCAAGCGTAATGGCCTCGAGGTTCTTGCTGCTGCTAAACACGTTCGCGAGCGAGTCCGCCGAGAATGCAGCGTCCCCGTTGCAGCTCGCCCACAGATCAACCACTCGCTCGTCACCCACATAGATGCAAAGCTGTGCGTTGCGCTCTGCCAGCGTCTTCATGTTGTGCTCAAAGCGCGCTTTAACCGGCTCAAAGCCTGGGGCGACCTGACCTTCCACGCGCACCGGATTGCGCACCGGATTACTCATACGAAATATCCATAAATTCGAGTTAATGTCGTTTCTAGTATTGTAAATAAGTTTAATAAACAATAACTTGGCAGCTTAACATAAAGTTGGCAGGCCAAGATCAATGTCCTCAGAACGCGCACCTGTCACCACGACCAGCCCTGCTCCCAACGCCAACCCGCCACGAGAAGAATACCCGCGCCCCATCCTCAAACGGCCGCGCTGGCTAAATCTCAACGGCCAGTGGAACTTCAAAGCAGACCCCAATGATGTGGGATTGCGCGAGCACTGGTATGCAGCCACCACACTGCCCGAGCGCATCACTCTACCCTTCACACCAGAGGCTGCCGCCTCCGGCATCAACGATCAAAACCCCGCTCCAGTACTCTGGTATCACCGCACCTTTGAGTGTCCGGATGAGTGGCGCAGCAAACGCCTCCTGCTGCATTTCGGGGCCAGCGATTATCACACCCGGGTATTCGTCAACGCCCAGGAAGTTGGGCAGAACACCGGCGGCTACGCCCCCTTCGCCTTCGACATTGCACACGCCTTCCAGACGGGCACCAACCACCTGAGCGTTCGCGTGGCCGACACTCCCTCCTGGTCGCAACCCCGCGGTAAACAGGCAGGCACCACCCGCTGGCCCATCGACTACGACACGGTCAGTGGTATCTGGCAAACCGTATGGCTGGAGCCGCTGCCGCAAACGGCCATCACTGACGTACATTCAGCGTTTACGCTGCGCAATAGCGACACTGGTAAGCCCAGCATCCAGTTACTCACCGGACTCAATGAACTGTTTAGCGGTCATCTGGAGGCAACGCTCAGCCATGCGGGTAAAACCATCGGCGACATCGCCACACAAATCGATAAACGGAGCGAGACGCGCGCAACACTTGAGCTATCAATCCCGGCTAAAGATCTGCCGCTGTGGTCACCTGACAATCCCAATCTGTGCGACCTGAAGCTGCGGCTCTACAACGCCGCGGGGGAACTTGTTGATACTGCCGACAGCTATCTGGGGCTACGCGAGATCACTGCAAATTCGAACGGTCTGGAGTTAAACGGCGAACCACTGTATTTGCGTGGCGTGCTCGATCAAGGGTATTTCCCGGAGGGTTGGTATACCGCACCCAGCGACGAGCACCTGCGCCGCGACGTGGAGCTGACCAAACAACTCGGGTTTAACTGCGCGCGCAAGCACCAGAAAGCGGAAGACCCACGCTACCTCTACTGGGCCGACCGCCTCGGCCTACTAGTGTGGGCAGAGATGCCCTCGGGCCGGATATTTTCAACCGACCTGGTGCAACAGCTCACCGCCGAATGGGGTCGTCTTGTACGCCGTGATCGGGGCCACCCCTGTGTGATGGCCTGGGTACCGTTCAACGAATCCTGGGGCGTTTGGAATCAGCGCGACCGGCCCGAGCAGCGCGCCTTTGTCGACGCCTTGACGAGCCTTACGCGTGCACTCGATAGCAGCCGACCGGTAATTGGTAACGACGGCTGGGAATACTCCAGTGGCGACCTTTGGACTCTGCATTTGTATGAAGGCGACAGCCTGCCGCTGGCTGAGCGCCTGGCTAAGGTGCTGGCCACACCCCAGTCGCTGCTGCACAGCAATGACCAAATGGCCGGCCGTGTGGGTGCGCTCGATGGTGCAGATGTGGCGGGGTTGCCCGTACTCCTGACCGAGTGCGGTGGCGTTGGCTACCAAGCGAACAACACTGAGGCACCCGAGAACGACAATGCGATCTTTGCCTACGGCGATCTGCCCACCACGCGAGAAGAACTCGAACGCCGCATTCGCGCAATCGCCCAGGATATCGACAGCGCACAAACCCTGCGTGGCTTTGTCTGGACCCAGCTCACCGATGTCGCGCAGGAAAAGAACGGCCTGCTCACTTTTGAGCGCACGCCAAAACTGCCGGTGACCTTGCTGAGCGAACTGTTCCGCAGCATCGGCAGCGACAACACTGCCAACTAAACCACAGGCTCGGGCATGCTGCGAATGTCTGGGGCTCGCACGGCCAGCAGCAACAAGATCAGCAAATACAAAAGGATACTCACCAACAACGCGACCGGTGTCGCTAACCAACCCGCGAGGGTGCCGGTAAAAAGTGCCCCAAGCGGCATCAGGGAATAAGTGATGCCGTGGATCCCCATCACCCGCCCGCGCAGTGCCTCCGGTACTTTGGCCTGCAAGGCGGTGGTGGAAAGAATCAGAAACACCGATGTGCCCATCGCCGCCGAAAAAACAAACAAGATCGCCAGAGCGTAACTCGGCAGCATAACCACGATGGCAAAACAGCACAGTGCAGCCGCAGCCAACGCAGCGGCGATGAGCATGTAACGGCCATAGCTGGCACCAAAGCGAATTGCTCCGGCGACAAAGGTTCCGGCAATAGAGCCAGCGCCAGTCACTGACATCAACAAACCAAAACCCTGCGGCCCTGCCTGCAACAGGTCGGCAAACGCCGGCATCAACTGCATGTAAGAACTCAAAAACAACATGGTTACGTACGACAGCAGTATCAGATTGCGAAACAGCGGATCTGCCAGCACAAAGCGCAGACCTTCGAGCACCTGCTGCAACGGTGAGGTCGAACGATCGCCGGGCAACTTTAACTGCGTCCGTAACAGGGTGACCAGCATCACCAGATACCCACACCCGGCCAGGCAAAACACCAGCGCGGTGTCGTAGTAGGCGAGCAACAGGCCACCCAGTGCCGGTAGCACCATGCGGGTGACTTGCCACAACACCGAGTTAAGCGCGACCGCCGACAAAAGCGCGCCTCGATCAATGAGATTGGGAAAGAACGAACTGCGCCCTGGCCAGTCGATACCGGTGACCACAGAGATTAGCCCGGCGACCAACCACACCTGCCAGACCGTGACTAGCCCGGAGTAGTCGAGCGCTGCGAGCACAAACAACAACAGCGCATTCAGGCATGAGGTAACCACCAGCACCAAACGCTTGTCGAACCGGTCCGCAATCACCCCGCCCACAAGGGTCAGCACAATGGCGGGTAATGCGGTTGCGGCGCCGAGCACGCCCAGGTCGAAGGCTTCGCCCGATAGCTCAAAAACCTTCCAGCCCATCGCCATATTGGCAATCTGCCAGCCACCCACCGAGGCAAGTGAGGCGAACCAATAGCGCCGATAAAGCGCAAACGTAAGCGCCGGATAGCGATCAAGCAAACTCACGCGTGACCCAGTTCCTCGTGCCGCTCCTGAAGCTGTTCGTTATTTCTTTCTGCGAGTCGCACTTGAATGGCCTCGTGCTGGCCTTTATCGATCCGGTATTTGCCATAAAAATACAGGGCGCCAAGCACGGGCAACACCGCCAAAATGCCTTCAAAGACACCCAGCTCATAAATCACCTGAGCGGGCACTTCACCCACCACGGCCTTTGCAGGAAAGCCAATCACTTCAATGGCTATGCCAGCCAGCAAATGACCCAGGCCGCTGGAAATTTTGGCAAAGAAGGTGCGAACCGCATAAAACACGCCTTCCTGGCGTTTACCACTGATGAGTTCCTGCTCATCAGCCACGTCCCCTATGGCGGAATACACTGTGGTAGTCAGCATCGCAAGCGCACCGTAATAGAAGAACACCGAGGCGCACACGATCGGAAAAATCCACGCGGAGCCGTTTGCTGGCAACAGCTCAAGAGAGCGCAGAATGATCGGCAGGCTGGCCGCGATTGCGGCAATAGTGGCAGCACCGCGCATGGTCCCAGACTTCTCAAACTGTTTATTGCAATAGGCGACCAGCATCATGGCCGGTATCGCACTAAACACAGCAACCAGCGGGAAGATAGCGATGCTCGCTGCCGGCATCTCCCAGTAAAAGAGGTACATGTTGGCATTCAAAGTATCGCGCACTCCCACCATTGGCGAGAGAAACAACAAGCCAAAAAACAACATCATGTAGTTGCGATTGGTGAATACCACCGCGGCTTCCCGAAAAAAGTCCATGACCGCAAAGGGTGCCTGATCTGCAGGTGGCTGGGGTAAATGCGGGATGCGCTGGCGGGTAAGAAACGCGGTCAGAAAAATGATGGTCGCCCCAAACACCGCGAGGCCGACTGCAAACCAGCGGGTATCGATATCGGCAATAGGCTGATCGCCGACAACCTGGGTGTAAAACAACCAGGCGACGCCCGCACCACCAGTGATTCCAAACAGGGTGTTATAGCGAAAGATCCGCGTTCGCTCGAGATACACCGTACTTAACTCTGACCCGAGCGCCAGATGCGGCAGGTGGTAACAGGTAAGAAAGAACTTCAAAAGGCTCGCAAAGAGGAACAACCAACCCGCCAGCAGCCACTGGCTACCTGTTGCCTCGTAGCCCAGAAACCCCAGTAGTTCGCCGCCAGTTGTGAGCAGAGCAGCGGGAGGCTGGTAAATGCAAAAAATCGCCGCCCCGAGTGGCAGTGCGGCAAAATAAATGAACGGATGCCGACGCCCCCACTTCGAGGTCCAGCGATCAGACAGATAGCCAATTAAAGGATCGGACACCGCATCGAGAATAATCGACAGAAACACGGCGGCACCGGCCAGGGTGCCTGGCAAGCCAAACACCACCGTGTAAATAATGAAGTTGAAGCCGTTGAACGCATAGGCTACCGCGCCTTCAGCAGCACCGCCCATCGCGTAGCGCAGTTTCAGACTAAGCGTTACAGTGCCGTCTGCTCGAACATCAACCAAAGTTTTATCTACTCCCCAGTGCGCCCCTCGCACGCACCCAACCTAGCACAAAGCAGCGCATACGAACTAAACTGGCAGACCTTATGAGAGACGATTCTATCGACACCTCGAACGCAGCATGGATAGCGCCCAGTGCGGAACTCTATGGGGATGTGCGTCTGGAAGAGGGCTGCAGCATCTGGCCCAAGGCCGTGTTACGGGTCGAGGACACCCATATTCGAGTGGGTGCCTACACCAACCTGCAAGACTTTGTGATGGTGCACTTCGGCAGCACCGGCGCCTCCGAGATTGGCGCCTACTGCTCCATCACCCATCACACCACTATTCATGGCGCTACCATAGGTGATT
>CAZSYU010000011.1:27491-42318 GCA_964611345.1 uncultured Pseudomonadales bacterium | reverse complement strand
GGGCCACTACCGACGCTGGTCAGATCCCGACTACAGGGCGCTGATGGAGCAACGCAAGATCGAGATTGAACAAGAACTGGGGCAGGACTGACGCGCTAGTTTGCCTCAGACTCTAGAGGGAAAGTCTCAGCCAGCGGCAGGTGCGAAATATCGCCGTTGGCTGGTGTCACTATCGCTGCTTCTGACGACCAAACACCACTCGAATCTACAGAGGAATCTACAGAGGAATCCACAAATGAAGCCGCAGCCGCGCTTGAGGACGCCGCCAGGCTACTTCCGGAACCGTTGTACCAGGCGCTATACCCGCGGTTCTGGGCAACAGCAACCAGGTCTCGAGCGGCAGCTTCGGACAGCAACTCCGAATGCAGGCGAATCCACTTGCTGCCATTGATAACGATCTGGCTGGTTTTCACGTCCACAGACAGCGCCGCGCGGACTTGCTCGCGGGTTTTAGCAACACTGGCCTCGTCAGTGAGACTCACGAACACCGCCACGCCATCGGCATAGGCAGCGGTACAAACCAGTGCCTGGAGGCATGCGGCAAACACACCAGCCACTAAATATCTCGACTTCTGACTACCCTTTGTAACTCGCTCCCTCATTACCTCCCTTATTACCTCCCTCATTACCTCCCTCATTCGCTCCCTCCACACACTGTGATTGTCGGGTGATTTCCCACTGGCGCTCTCTTACCTGATACCGATACGCTAGCAGGTCGAAGAATACAAGTGTTAGTGCTGCCGCAGAATTTACAGCACTGTTATACCCCATCTCAATTGCCCCTCTTAGACAACAATTGGGACAACAATTGGGACAACAATTGGACAACCGCATGATCAACGACTATCAGGACCGCCATCACGCCTTCGAGGGATGCTTCAACTTTCGCGACATTGGCGGTTACCCCACCAGCGACGGCCGCTCTGTGCGCGCAGGTCTGTACTTCCGTGCCGGACGCCAGGACCGCATGACGGCGAGCGATCTAACCAGGGCTCGAGCACTTGGCATCAAAACTCAAATCGATTTGCGCCGCCCCGACGAGGCGGCCGAGCAGGGTCGCGGTCCGCTTGAGGGTCTTGGCGCCACCTACTACAACCTGGCGGTTATACCCGACGGCGGCTCGGAACAACTGAGTCGTTTAGTGGGCGACACCAATATCTCGGGCGATCGCTACCTGGGTTATCTCGAGTTTGGCCCCGATACCTGGCTTGCCATGTTTCGGTTGTTCGCAGACGCTGATTGCTCACCCATGGTCTTGCACTGCACGGCAGGAAAAGATCGCACGGGCGTATCAACCGCGTTCCTGTTGAGCGTGTTGGGTGTGGATCGATCTATCATAGAGGCCGACTACCTGCTCACTAATCTGGATGTCGAGCGCCAGGTTGATTTTATAGAGGCCCACGTCGGCTTACCCGAAGGCATGGATCGCGCGGCCCTGACCGTTGCCGCCGGAGTGCCAGAAGATGCAATGGTGGTATTCCTCGACGGACTCAACAAACGTTGGGGTGGCCCCGTGGAGTATCTGCAAAGTATCGGCGTGAGCAGTGAGTCGATGGAACGCATACGAGAGGTTTTTCTCACGCCCGCGGAGTAAGGTTTGAACGCGACATACGCCGAGCAAGTACTGCAAGAAGTCTTCGGCTACCCGAATTTTCGACCAGGCCAGAGCGACGCGGTGGAGGCTGCGCTAGCGAGGCGCGATGCCATAGTGCTACTGCCTACCGGGTCGGGTAAATCTCTGTGTTTTCAAATCCCCGCCATCGTCGACGCCGCAAACAACCTCGGCACTACCATCGTTGTCTCACCGCTCATTGCGCTGATGCAAGATCAGGTGAGCGCATTAGTAGGTCGCGGCATTGCGGCGGGCGCACTCAACAGCCACCAGTCAGACCTCGAACAACAGACCGTGGTGCAAGAATTTCTCGCGGGTAGCCTCACACTGCTCTACGTTTCACCCGAACGCGCCGCCCAGACAAGCTTCCGCCGTCTACTGAAGCGCACACGGATCGCTCGCTATGCTATCGACGAAGCACACTGTGTCAGCCAATGGGGCCACGACTTTCGTCCTGACTATCTGCTGCTGCGGGAACTTCGTGATGTGGTAGACGCTCCGGTGATCGCACTTACGGCGACTGCAACACCGATTGTCTTAAAAGAAATCACGACCCAACTTGCACTCGCAGACCCATTGCAGGTACGTACCGGTTTCGACCGCCCGAATCTATCGTTTGCGGTGTTTGGTCTGCGCAAAGAAGAAGAGCGTCTGACAGCAACCCTTGCACAGATCGACACGGCTGGCATTCGTGGCCGGGCAAAAAAGGGCGTCATTCCGGGGCGTGCGATTATCTACTGCAGCACGCGCAAGGTCACCGAGCGGGTTGCGAAGGCATTGCGCAACAGTGGTGTAAAGGCCGGCTACTATCACGCCGGCAGAACCAGGCTCGCCCGTGAACGCGCCCAGTCGGCCTTTGAGAATGCGCGCACACGGGTATTGGTCGCTACCAACGCCTTTGGCATGGGTATCGACATTCCTGACATTCGGTTAATCATTCATTTTCAGAGCCCTGGCAGTCTTGAGGCCTACTATCAGGAGGCTGGACGCGCTGGTCGCGATGGTGAACCGGCGCACTGCGTCTTGTTCTTCGGGGCCGCCGATCTCATGACTCAGCGGCGCCTGGGTCAGTCCTCACCCGCCAGCACGACCATGGATCAACGTCGCGAAGACGCACTAAACAGGGTGGAACAGTACGCCACCCAATATCGCTGTCGCCATCAGGCGCTGGTCGGTCACTTCACCCAGCACGACGATGAGCCTGCTTGTGGGCGTTGCGATGTATGTATAGGTACAGCCGCGGCGCCCGCCGATGACCATGCCGAAGAGCCTGATGTAGCAGATTTGCCGGAGCACGCGCTACAAACTATTCTCGCGGCCGTCGACCGTCTGACCCGCCCGGTTGGGCGGACAAATCTCGCCCGGGCACTTCGCGGCGGGCGGGCGAAAAACCTGTCACGTGGGGGACTACTCAGCATGCCGGAATATGGTCAGCTTGCCGACTTCGCCGAAGCGGAAGTAGTTGGTGGCATCGACTCCCTGCTTGCAGATGGCCGCCTTACGCGCACTGGGCGCAAATATCCGACCGTATGGCTGCCCGGCAAGCCTGTCCGCAGTAGTAGCCCGAAATCCTCAGCATCGCGCAAGCAGACCAGATCACGCTACGGCGGTAACATAGCGCGCGCACTCGACAATTATCGCAAGCGCACGGCTCGTCGCCTGGGCTGGAAACCCTATATGGTGTTGCAGACCAAGGTGATGCTCGCGATCGACACACTTCAGCCAGATTCAATCGCTGCACTCCAAAGCATCTCAGGCCTCGGGCCCGCCAAGGTGGAACGCTTTGGTGATGATATTCTGGAACTCGTTGAGCGGCACCGTGACCAAAGTCAGGACTGAGGGAGTTATACGAACATGCAAAACTCAAACACAACTCAGGTTGCCCTGTTTCCCATCCCGAACGTTGTGGCTTTCCCCGGAAATGATTTGCCATTGCACGTGTTTGAGCCACGCTATCGCAAGCTGATCCACGACTGCATCGAAGCACAACGCATGGTTGGGGTGTGCCACACTGTAAAAGCAATCAGCACGCCCGTAAAAAAGCAGTCTGTCGAAGACATGCTGGGGTCCAATCAAGCCACCTACAAGCCCCAGCAAATATTCTCGGCCGGACACTGTGAAATACTGGAAACCACGTCTGACGGACGCATCATTGCGAACGTTGCGATGAGCGTAAGGCTACAAATACGCGATGAAGTGCAATCACTGCCCTACCGCATTGTTAACTGTGTACCCCTGAGTGATACCAGTGAATTACCAGCCACCGCGCAGCTAACCCTAGAGCAAGACCAAGCGCTACAACGCCAGATTCACAAACGACTCATAGACCTGATCGAACAACAGACCGGTGCGAATGGCCAAGAGGATCAAGCCGTCGCTAACCACCTGCGAGACCCGGCATGGCTTGCGTTGTCGCCCTGTGACTACAGCTTCAAGATTTTCCAGTGCATCGCGTTCGACGCAGATACCATGCAGCACATTCTCGAACTACCCAGCGCTCGCGAGCGTCTCGATGTGTTCCTTGCACTGCTGGGCGCTGCTGGGTAACGCCGCCTGATGGACGCAGTACTGGCGCTTGCAAACGATCCGCAACTGCAATGGATGTTGCCGCTGTTTGTCATCGCGCTGGTCGCCGAGGCCGTCTTCAATCACCACCAGCAGCGCGGCTGGTATAAGGGTCGGGACACCGCCACCTCACTCGTTCTGCTTGTCCTCTCAAGTGCGGTGGATCTACTGCCAAAGCTCGCAACAATCTGGCTCATGCTGCAACTCGAGGCGTGGAGCCCTCTCGGTGCTGTTGTGGGTCGGCAATGGTGGGCCTGGGTGTTGGTGTTGGTACTGGATGACTTTATCTACTACTGCTTTCATCGCAGCAATCACGAATGGCGATTGTTCTGGGCAGGCCATGTCAATCATCATTCATCGCAATATCTGAATCTGGGCACCGCGTTACGCCAGGGAGTGGGCGAACGCATTCCCAAATATCTGTTTTGGCTACCGCTGCCATTGTTGGGCTTCGACGTAGCCATGGTGCTGACGGCGATAGCGCTCAACCTGTTCTATCAGTTTTGGGTGCACACGCCTGCCATCAACAAACTGCCAGAACCACTCGAGTGGCTCCTGAACACACCTTCCCACCATCGGGTGCACCACGCCTCAAATCCGATCTACCTCGATCGCAATCACGGCGGCATACTCATTATCTGGGACCGGCTGTTTGGCACGTTTCAGGCAGAGCTCGCCGAGCAGCCCCCCATCTATGGACTCACAAAGAATTTGCCAACGACACATCCGTGGACAGCATTGACCCACGAATATCAGGCGCTGTGGCAGGATCTTAGGCGCAGTCCAACTTGGCGCGTGAGATGGGGCTACCTGTTCGGGCCCCCCGGCTGGAGTCACGACGGTGAAGATCAGAGCGCACAAGCGCTGCGCGCCGCACTCCCAAAACCCTAAATATCCCACAAGGGTTATACTGGACGGTCAGAACAAGCCAATCGGACCCTGATTGATGAGCAACAAGACGCTACCTGAATACCTGTTAAAAACCAGCCATTTGTTGATAGCGGCCGCACTATTCCTCATGAGCATTCAAGTCAACGCCGCGCCCCGCTTGGCCGACGGCTTCCAATACCCCATTGGCGGGTCAACCCCAGGGTCAGTCACCGCCGCGGAAGATCAGATCGATGACTTTTTTAACGCCCTCGATTTTGCTGAGAACGGCACCAGGGATAACGCGAGCGCACTGCATTCGGGAGAGGACTGGCGGCGCAATGTAGTTAGTAACAGTGGCTCCCAAGCTGCACCTGTCATCCGTGCCAGCGCCGACGGCGAGCTGGTTGCGGTCTCAAACGCTGACCGCACCCTGCTGATTCGCCATCAGGTACCCCGGGGAACGCTACCGAATGCACCGGCATCGTCGCGCCTGCCAGATGCCGAGGAGATCTACACGCTCTATCGCAACGTCAACACCAGCTTCAGCGACTTCAACTCGCAAACCTCGACCGACGGCACGACAGTCGCCCTAGGTCGCGGCACAGTGCTTGGCGCGATTGACACTGATTCCGCACCCGAACTGCACTTCGAGATGCGTACCATCGAGCCAGAGTTCGACAACATCTATGCCAACGCAGTCTCCGACGAAGGTTTTTACGCTAACCAGGCAAGCCTTGATGCTGAAGGGCTAATTGATCCCTCTGATTTCATTGACGCGCACCGCACCATCCAGATCATCCCGGGGCCGCAGCTCTACATTCACGACGACGGCGACACCATTGCCCAGGTGGACGTACGCTCAGGTAGCCTGATTGGCCTGTCAGACCTCGGCAGAACGCTAACCGATATTGCGTTTGCTCCTTCAGGCGAACTCTTCGGTCTCGATTTCAGCACGCTGTACCAGATAAATCTCGCCACTGGCGCGCTGCGAGAAATTGGTCCACACGGCATTCCTGGTGGCAACGCGCTCGTGTTTTCGGCAGCAGGGGAACTGCTAGGCGCAGGCAACACCTCCAGTGAATTGTTCTCGATCGATCCAGCCACCGGCGTCAGTACCGTGCTGGGCACCACCAATTTCCCGTCCTCGGGCGATCTGGCGTTCTTTGCGGGAGAGCTGTTTCTGTCGAGCTTTGGCGGTCTCAGTGGCCTGTCAGATAGCCTTGTCAGGATCCAATTCGAACCGACCTTCGAGGCAATTCCAGTCGGCGAAATCGGCTTCAACCAGGTGTTTGGCCTGGCCACCGCCGCCGATGGCAGACTGTATGGCACCGCAGGCACCCAGATAATTGAAATCGACCCGACCACAGGCGCAGGCACCGCGGTTGTCGACTATGGCGGTCAAGGGCTGAGCGCATCGAATGGTTCAAGCTTTTTTGTCGAAGCAGGCGCGGCTCCAACGACGCTACTGACCTCGGTGCTGCCCACCAGCCGCTCAGTGGTTACAGGGACTACAGCCACCGCCTTTCTGAGTGTCATCAACGCTGGCAGCGAGGAAGGAAACAACTGCGTGGTAGCAGCACGTTCCGAGTTGAGTGGCCAGTTTGAGTTTCAGGCTACCGACCGCGTGACCAACGCGCCATTTGGCGAGCGCAACACCCCCGTAGACATTCCAGGCGGCGACGTCGCAACCTTTATCGTATTTCTGCAATCAAGCGAAGATCGCAGCGCCGAAGAGTTCGAGTTCAATGTCGGTTGTGAAAACACGGAGTTAGGAAATCCAATAGAAGGTCTGAACACGCTGCTGTTTTCGTCTTCGCCCGCAGAGGTGCCAGATATCGTTGCCCTTGTGGGCACTGCCAGCGAAGACGGCATCGTTGCCATCGACATGGCCTCAGGCATCGGCGCATTTGCACTGGCTTCCGTTAACGTTGGTGCTGGCGACAACATGCAGGTAACCGTGGACACGGGCGCCGCGAATCAGTTACCGATAGAGCTCAACCTGTGTGAAACAGACAGTGCCGGACAGTGCGTTAGCGGCGCCCCGACACCAAGTGTGCTCACAAACATTGACGCTGACGCGACACCCACTTTCAGTGTGTTTATAAGTGTAGACGACACGATCGATTTTCGGCCGGAGCTGAACCGGGTGTTTGTTCGCTTCCGGGACCCAAGCGGTGAGGTACGGGGCTCAACCAGTGTTGCGGTAACCGCTCAATAGAACGCGTTTAACAGAGCGCGTTTCTCAGCCCTCGGCCTGCGGCCGGGGGTCTGGCTGCCGGCCGCGTACCAGTTTGCCGGGCAGCGCACCAGTGGGTTCGCCATCGACGTAGATTACCTCACCAGAAACTATGGTGGTCTTGATGCCATCTGCACGCTGTAAGAAGCGTTTTCCACCGGCTGGCAGGTCTTGCACGATGTGGGGCGTATGCAACTGCAGATTGTCAAAATCGATGATATTGATGTCGGCCTTCATACCTTCAGCCAACACACCACGATCATTGAGTGAATAGAGTTCGGCCGGCTGGCGCGTGAGCATGTGAATGCCCTGCTCGAGGTCAAACTTGCCTTCTTCGCGCACCCATTTACACAACATATACAGGTTAGAGCTGGCGTCGCAGATAGACCCAACGTGCGCGCCCCCATCACCAAGGGCGACCACGGTGTTGGGATGCTCCAGGAGTTCTGGAATGTGCTGCGAAAAGTTGGCCACCGGATTGTAGATAAGTGCGTTGCCGTTGTTGGTCAGGAAATAGTCATACAGCCATTCCTCCGGGTCTCTGTTCTCTGCTTTGGCCCGACTGGCAACAGATTGCTCGGGGCTGGGCAAGTACTCAATAGGATCTTCCAACGGGTACATGCCGTCGTACTTGGTACCCACAATTTTCACAAACACATGTGGGCTAACGTTGGCCTCTGACAATATCTTTGCTTTAGTCGCGGGATCTTTCAGCGCGGCTATTTTTTCATCCCAGGGCAAGTCATTGAGCGCCGTGAAACTAGGCCGCGCATAAAACGGACTCATAGAAGCCGGGTGCCCCATCATGATACCGACAGGGCGAGACAACACCTGACCGCGAATATCCAGACCCTGGGCCTGTGCTTGTTCAATACGGGTGAGATGTTCACGCCACAGGCCAGGCGTCGTCCCAATATCCAGCAAGGTAAAGGTACCCTTGGCGCCCGTGCTCGCAGAGGTATCACTCAAAATACTGAACTCGTCAGCCGCATCTTCCCAGTCAGCAATAAACTGGAAAACATGCCCCTGCTCGCCGGACAGCGCCTGCGCGACGCCTTTTAGCTCGCTGCTAACGGCCTGATAGGTCGGCACAAAGTCGCCGGTACTGGAACGGTGGACCAGCGTTCGTGAGGTAGAAAACCCTACACCACCGGCCGCAACACTTTCTTCCAGCAAAGTCTTCATTTGGGCGATGTCGTCTTCGGTCGCGGTCTCGCGGTTAACCCCGCGCTCACCCATCACATACACACGCAGCGGGCCGTGCGGTACCAGTGCCGCCAAATCAATATCGTGCGGCCGAGCGTCTATACAATCTAGAAACTCTGGAAAGGTCTCCCAGCTCCAGGGCAGCCCCTCGTGCATCGCCGACTCGGGTATCTCTTCCACACCTTCCATCAGCTTAACCAGTACATCACGATCTTCAGGCCGACAAGGCGCAAAGCCAACACCACAGTTGCCCATTACCACTGTTGTAGCACCCAGACTTGAGGAAGGATTGAGCTGACTGGCCCAGGTTGCCTGGCCGTCGTAGTGAGTATGTACATCAACAAAACCAGGCGTAACGATCATGCCGGTGGCGTCTATTTCGGTTTTCGCCGTAACCTGCAAGTCACGACCGAGAGCCGAAATTTTGCCATCAACAACCGCAATGTCTGCAGTAATGCGCGGCGCACCCGTGCCATCTATGAGCTGACCGTTACGAATAATAAGGTCGTGTTGCATGCGAGGAACCCCCTACTTGCGTGTAACTTTAACGGGCATGTGTGTGTAACCATTAACAAAAGAAGAGAAGGTACGCTCCGGCTCAGCCAGTACTTCGATTTTCTCAAACCGTGCCAGCAGCTCCTCCCAGAGTATTTTCAACTGCAGTTCGGCCAGCCGATTCCCCATGCAACGATGCAGACCAAAACCAAACGACAGGTGTCGCCGTGCATTGGGTCGCTCAATATCTATATCGTTGGGGTTTGTGAATACGTCCGCGTCACGGTTGCCAGAGGCGTACCACATGAGTACCTGATCGTCTTTCTTGATCAGCTTGCCGCCGACTTCGATGTCACGGGTGGCCGTTCGACGCATATAGGCCAATGGCGTTTGCCAGCGGATTATTTCAGCCACCATTTTCGGTATCAGAGTTGGGTTGGCCGCCAGCTTTTCGAACTGGTCCGGGAATTTATTCAAACCATACACACTGCCAGACATGGTGTTGCGGGTAGTGTCGTTACCTCCAACAATCAACAAGAGCAGATTACCCAGAAATTGCATATCGGGCATGTCTTTGGTGTCTTCGCCGTGTGCCAGCATCGACACCAGGTCGCTGCCAGGGTTTTCTATCCGCTCTTTTTTCAGGCGTAGAAAGTAATGTAAGCATTCAAGCAATTCTTCGCGACGTTGCTCGACGGACTCAACGATGCCACCGGGCTGTGGCACTGCAAAGGTAACGTCTGACCAACGAGTTAGCTTGCGCCTGTCTTCAAATGGGAAATCAAACAAAGTTGCAAGCATCATCGTAGTAAGTTCGATCGATACGGTTTCAACCCAATCGAACGATTCCCCTTCAGGCAACGCATCAAGCACACCACAGGTACGCTGCCGAATCAGCGCTTCCATGTTGGCAAGGTTCGCCGGAGCCACAGACCCACTAACCGTTTTGCGCTGCACATCATGCACCGGCGGGTCCATGGCAATAAAGGTGGACAAGTTAAGCATGCCTTCTGGTAGCTGTGTGCCCACCGGAAATCCAAGCGTGATTCCCTGAGCGGAACTGAAGTTCTGCCAATCGGGGTCTACCTTTTTTATGTGCTCGTATTTGGTGAGCGACCAAAAGCGCCCTGCAATGTCCGTTTCGTTAAAGTGCACGGGGTCTTCAGCACGCAGACGCTCAAAACATTCGAGCCAGCGATTTTCACTAAACAATCGCGGGTTTATGGGCAGCAGGTCTTCCAGCGGCACGTCGTAGGCGGATGGCATTTCACCTCGCAGACTGGCTCCCCCTGCGCCGGGCATGGCTTCCGCGGCGGACATGTCTCGGTCATCTTTCAAGCGCGTATTGGACTGGCTCATTTATCGAGGAACTCCGGTTGATATAGCTCAAAACATCAGCCCTCAACCTTACCATGAATCAGTATCGACCGAGTTTAAAGGCTCCGTAGCGTAGCGTTGGAGCGAAACGGGATACTCAACTGGGTGAGCAGCGACAGCGGCTGACCTGTCCCGTTACCGAGCCGAGCGACGCTGGTAGTGCCCGAAAAGGTACCAAACAGCCGATCCCAAAGAATGACAGTACAGCCAAAATTTGTATCGCTCTCGCTTTTGTTACAAGAATGATGCAATTGATGCCACTCGGCTGTTGTGAATAACCAGCCGTAAAGCCCGGAGGTGAGTGGCAGATTGGCATGGTTTAAGTGCGCCGCCGTCATACGAAACACCAACGCCACCGCCACCACATCTGGTGCCGCTCCGAGCAACGCGAGCATCACCGCGCCACCAAGATTCAAGCCGAGAAACTCCAGTGGATGCGTTCGATCGGCCCGCGCAATACTCATTTTGGTGATGTGATGGTGCGTGGCATGGATACGCCAAAACAGAATAAATCGATGCTGCAAGCGATGCGCCCAGTAACCGATAAACTCGGCAGCAAAGGAAGCGATAAGCGCCATCACAAACAGCCCAACAACCGTGCTCGCCTCAAGCGCGAAGGACAATCCGATGCTCTCACGCAGTCGTGCCATTGCGGCCGCTATGGGCGCGTCATAATAGACCTGGTACAGGGGCACCCAAATCACGTAAGTGCCCAGCACCCAAAACGCGTCTTCGGCAAACTCAGCCTTGTCGAGCAGCCAATCTTTACGCTTGGCAAACCATCGCTCCGCCAGCATCACCAGAGGAAACTGCGCTATCAGAATAAACCCTAGCAGAATCATAGGATCTAACCACTGGTGTACGGCCGCGCTTGCAGTCAGCAGCATCGTGCCAAACACGATGAGTGGTTGCGGTAACGACCATAAAAAGTAGCGTGTCTGTTCACTCATTAAGCTGCTCCGCAAACTCCCTGTAGCCCGCTGTCATTGCTCTTGCGCAGTCACCAGGCGTTGGCCCATCCTTAAAAAACCCCTGACAGGGTCCACTCATTACTTCTGGCTTGTTAGCAACCACCCATTCGTACGCCTCATAATATATCGGCTGATCGTCCGAGGAGTTTTTTACTGCGGTGAGCACACCGTCTTCAAACGAGAGGGTAAAGGTGTCAGTTACCTTGTAGTCAATACCCAACGCGAGCATAGGGTCGTCGTCCACGGTAATCGCGCAAACCACCGTTTGCTCAGCTTTCGCCACGCACGCTTTACGTTCAAGGATTTTGTAGTTACCTCCCTCTGCCCAACCCTGATAGAACATCAGTCCATCCGCAGAATCGGGTGCTGCGACCAACAGTGGCGCGAGCTGATTGGGGTCAAAGGAATAAAAGGCATCAATCAGCGCCTCAGCCGTCTGGACATTCTGCCGCACGCTTGCCGCGTTCTCTGCGGAACAGGCACAAAGCAGCGCCGTCAGGCCAACGCCACATAGGCGGCTTAACCGGAGGAAGAGGTCTGTTTTCATAGGCAGAGTCAACAGTATAAAGTGCTAAAACTGTACTCCGATAGCTCTGCGGGGCCAACACATGCACTCCGCAACCGATTAGCCGGATCCCGGTAAAAAACATCAGCCACAATTACCAACAATAATTAGCAACCATGCGTCTGTTTCTTGCTCCAATGGAAAGTGTTGTCGATCACCACTTTCGCTCAATCTACAGCCATATCGGTGGCATCGATGTGTTTGTCAGCGAGTTTGTGCGGGTCAATGACATGCCGGTTAGCAAGAGCACCCTGCTGCGAGAGTGCCCGGAGCTGGGCCAGTGCGCCTTCGCTGAGCCAGGCACCTCTGGCTTGAATCCAACCAAAGCGCATGCAAACGGTGTCCCGATCCGCGTACAACTCCTGGGTAGCAACCCGGCAACGCTGGCCGAGAGCGCGCTAACAGCGGCTCGCCTTGGCGCTAGCGCCATCGACCTCAATTTTGGCTGTCCGGCCAAAACCGTTAACAAAAGTCGCGGCGGCTCCATTCTGTTAAAACAACCCCGCCTGGTGGGCGAGATCGTGGCGAGCGTCCGCAACGCTGTGCCAGCAGAGGTTCCGGTAACGGCCAAAATTCGGCTCGGGTTTGAAGATCGCAGCCTGTACATGGACAACGCCCTGGCGATTGCAGAAGCCGGGGCAACCGAGCTCTGCGTCCATGCCCGCTCCAAAGCCGATGGCTACAAACCCCCGGCCTACTGGTCATACATTGGCAAAATAAACGCAGCACTCGACATACCGGTGATTGCCAACGGAGAAATATGGTCAGTCAGCGACTGGCAGCGCTGCAAGGAGGAAACCGGGAGCAATGATTTCATGTTGGGCCGAGGCCTTATTGCCTGTCCTGACCTTGCCCTGCAAATAAAGGCGGCGGCAGCAAACGAGACCTATTCCCCTCTGCATTGGGAGGACATTCTCCCCATGTTGCAGCAGCTCTACATCGCCACGAAAGACCAATACCCCCGGCGCTTCCTTGGCAATCGGCTGAAACAGTGGCTGCACTATTTACAGCTGCACTACAGTGAGGCTCGTGTGTTCTTTGAACGGGTTAAGCGATACAAACAACCCGAAGAATTCGCCAGTGTTTTTCCCGAGCACCATTCGCTCGAATACATGAGCCACGGTAGCCGTGGCTCGAGGTCGATGCGCTAGTTAGCGAATACGGCCAGCCCAGTTATCGGCCACTCGCTTCGCCGCATCGCGACCACCAAGACCAAAGGCCAAGGCACCTGCAACGGCAACGCTGCCCAGTGTGAGACCAAACGCCAGGTTGACGATGTTGTCGGCCAGGCCCATTGCCTTCAAGCCCATCGCAATCACCAATCCAATGATGGCGAACCGTGCGATGTTGGCAAAGCCTGCGCTGCCTGACGCACTCAGTTTCGTATAGGCGATTTGACTGAGGAAGTTACCAATCAACAGGATGATACCGCCCATCAGTATGCCGCCACCAAACTCAAGCACTTTGGCGAAAATTGTCGAAATGATGTCGATCCCAAGTGTGTCTACCGCCGCGGTAATCGCAGTCAGCATCGAAAAGAACATCACACCGCCACCAACAAGGTTCGTTGGAGTGAAGGTTGGCGAAAACAGCGATTGCGCGCCGATCTTTGCGGGAAAACTGTTGAAGTTCATGCCATCGAGCAGGCCGGTGAGCATGTACACGACAAACTTGGCCACAAAATAAGCAACCAACACAATGATCGCAGCGCCCACTATGTTCGGCACTGCCGCCATCAGCTTGTTGATCATCGCCGATGCCGGCTCAGAGATAGCGGGTATGTTGAGCACTCCGAGCGCCGCAACCACTATGGGAAGCAAAACGCCACCAAAAATGAATGCGCTGCCAAAGCCGGATACCTTGATGTCCGCGCTGCCAGTACGAGCCGCAATCTGGTCATCAACCTTGGTGAGTCCTGCACCAACAAGCTGCGAGACGATGCTGGCGATAACCCAGCCCGCATAACCAATAACACCCGCACCGATAATATTTGGAATCGCACTGAGGAATTTGTTGGCAAGATCTTTCAGCGGTTCAAGCACATCTGTGAGGCCAAAATGCTGCAACACAGCCATCAATACAAAAATAGTCAGTATTGCCTTCACCAACGAAACAATAGGATCCACGAAACTGGTTGTGCTGCCGTCGGCGTTGGTTTTTTTGAGAAAGCCTACACCGGAAATAATGCGCCGGAATATGGCAGTTATAAAACGCACCACAATAAGACCAATGACAAGAATGCCGAGGCCAATAAGCGCGTTAATGAGGCCAGGCGGCACAGAACCACCGAAAAAGCCTCCTATTGAATCTGAAATTCCTTGCATAACAAGACTCCTATCGTCCCGGACACTTGCCGGGCAATTCGTAAAAAGGGCGGCCAACTACGCCATTACTGTTGAGCAATATTCAGCAGCAGCACTTTGACTTCAAGCCAGAACCCTCTGTTTTACTGTAAATATACATTCCTAACTCTCGTTTAATAGCGTGCCAGTGGTAGTTTGATCTGGTGATGAACACCAAGACATAGGGACGCACATGCTAGAGCGACATGAGGAACGAGAAGACGACGAGGCGATGTTGCTCACCACGGCCGCGATCGTTTTGGCATTTTTTGTCGGTCTGGGTGCATGGCTTATGGCGCCAGAAGACGTTGCAACGGGTGTAGCGTCCGCTGCACCAGAACAGGTGATCGCTCCGGTAGTTGGGCGGCAAGACGCTGCTCCTGCTCCCGTCGTTCGGGAATCACGAGAACGCCGGCCACAGGCAACTGCACAAGCCGCTGCACTAGCAGCAACCCCTGCTGTTGCGGAAGCGTCACTAGATCCTGTACCCCAGGTTGCCCAACCCGAAGCTGAGCTCAGCGCACCGGTTGTGTTTGAACCTGTTGAACCTGAGCCCCTCCCTGAGCCAGAACCTGCACCAGAACCAGA
>CAZSYU010000011.1:0-27391 GCA_964611345.1 uncultured Pseudomonadales bacterium | reverse complement strand
ACCTGCGCCAGAACCTGCGCCAGAACCCGCCGAAGCACGGCAAAAACCGACCCAGGAAATGGTCGCTGCGATCGACGAAGCCACTGACAAAGTGACCTTTTTCACCGCCAGCACCAAACTCACGGACGAATCCAAAGCGATTCTGGACAGGGTCGCCGCTGCGATGAAGGCCAACCCAAACCGGCGTCTGGGCATCATCGGGCACACAGACTCCCAGGGTGACGCGGACAAAAACGTGAAACTCTCTTATGCCCGCGCACAGGCCTGTGCCGACTATCTGGCAAGCAAAGATGTGCCGAGCAACCAAATGGAGGTGGCGGGCATGGGTGAACAGATGCCAATTACCAGCAACCGAACGGCTGAAGGACGTGAGCAGAATCGCCGCGTAGAGTTTCAGCTGCTCGAGAACTAAACCGCAGGGTTCAGAGTACGCACCACTGGTCGTGCCAGTAAAACACTGTCAGAGTATCCCGGCTCATCAATACTGCGGATACCATGACAGCGCGCGACCACTCGACAGACAATCCTAACAGCGCAGCAACAGAAGAACTGCGCGCCTATCTACTTGCCAACAACGGCCTGCAAGATTTGCAGATAGTCGAACCCAATGATGTCGAAACTGCGATACGGCTGTTTCGGCGCGACGGCTTTGTGGTTGTAGACAACATCCTGAATAGTGACCAAATCGACCAGCTCGCCGAGGCTTGTACCAGTGTCATCGCCGAAATACTCACCCTAGATCCGGAGCAGCGTGGCAATCGCGGCAGCCATCGTTACTCTTTTGGCGGATCGAGCCTCACCCGCAGCCAGCTGCATCTCCCCGCCTGGCAAATGCTGTTGAATCTGCCACCGGTGCTGCGCTTGCTCGACTTGATCTTCGGCTCCCCCAACTATTGTGTGCGTGCGGGCAGTGGCGACTTCTGTTTGCCTGGAGCGTATCAGTATCAGCCCTTGCATTCCGATGTGCGCGACTGGGTTAGCGATGAACAAACGAAGTTCAGTGCGTTTCACGATCCGCGTGGGCTGATGAGCATTCGCGACTTACCCTGCCCGTATGTGTGTGTGAATTTCCTGCCACAGGACGTTACCGCACTGAACGGTCCGACACGACAAATTCCGGGTACTCAAAATTCTCGCGAGCCCATCCCGTCCCTCGACCAGGAGCCCGAGTGGATGCGCATAAGCACGGTGTGCCCGGCGCCTGCCGGCAGCATAATGCTGCGTGACGTTCGAGCCTGGCACGGCGGTACTCCAAATCTCAGCAACGCCGTACGTTCGATTCCGAACATCGAATTCTATGCCCCCTGGTTTCGTGAACCGATGGTTCCATCTATTAGTTATAAAGATTACAAAAAGCTGCCAGAGCGTTCCCAGCAGCTCACAAGGTTCTGCGTTGCTGACTCAAGTGAAGAACTTATCACCGGAGCAACCCTGCGCGCGCTTTAAACGACTTCAGGATTACACAATGAACTACCGTCAACTTGGCAGATCAGCACTAAAGGTCAGCGAACTGTGCCTCGGCACCATGAACTTCGGGCCACGAACATCCCAGACAGAATCGTTCAACATACTTAACGCAGCACTTACGGCAGGCATCAACTTTGTCGACACCGCCAATCAATACGGTGGCAATCTGGGCACCGGTACCACCGAGACAATCCTTGGCAAATGGCTGGCAGAAGATCCTGGGCGCCGAGAACAGATCGTATTAGCCACCAAGGTTCACGAACCCATGAGCGAGCGAATAAACGATGGTGGATTGTCGGCCCGCCACATCCAGATGGCGTGTGATGCGAGCCTCAAGCGACTGGGCGTCGACCACATCGATCTGTATCAAATGCATCACATCGATCGCAGCGCCCCCATCGAAGAAATCTGGCAAGCGATGGATCGACTCATTGCCCAGGGCAAGATCACCTACGTTGGGTCGAGCAATTTTCCAGGCTGGGCGATTGCACGCGCCAACGAAAAAGCAACGGTTTCTCAGCGGTTGGGGTTGGTGGCCGAACAAAGCCTGTACAACCTGCTCGAACGGCGCGTGGAGCTGGAAGTACTGCCAGCCGCGCGCGAATATGGGTTAGGACTCATCCCCTGGAGCCCGCTTGCAGGCGGTTTGCTGGCAGTTAGAGACTCAATTAGCAGCGACAAGAACAGCCGTCGCCGCGCGAAGGACCTAATGGCAGCCGCGGCAAACCATGCAGAACAACTGGAGAACTATCAAACGCTCTGCGAATCATTGCACGAAACTCCAAGTGCCGTTGCACTTGCGTGGTTATTGCATCAACGAGGAGTCACGGCAACCATCATTGGTCCGGCAAGCGTTGCGCAACTCGAATCGGTGCTGCATGTTCCAGCAATTAAACTCAGCAAGGCAACGCTGGCCAAGCTAGACAGCATATTCCCTGCCTGCGGCCCTGCGCCTGAAGCCTATGCCTGGTAGAACAGGCTTACCTAATCTGCCGCCGTGCTGTTAACCCCAACGCTGTCGCCGCCAATGCCCAGTGGCGCGCTACGACCATCCGCACGCGCCTTGCCCACCACTTCGCGCAAGGTAAAGGCCGCGTTTAACTCATCTAGCGTGGAATCCGGACCCAACTCCCCTACTCGCAAATATTCGCCCCGATCGGACGCCAGACGAAAATCCACCAGCGCACCCGCTGCTTCCGAGACCTGGCCACGCGCACCAAAGCCATGCCCTTCGTTGGTTTGGGCGCCGTTAGTCGCCTGAAACCCCATGCGTTGCAAGAGCTTCGGACTGGCGCGCTGTAGCACTTCCGGACGAACCGACAACATCCAGTTCTCCTGCTGGCGCATGTATGGCTTATTCATGCCGTTCAGCATCACCACGCGCGGTTCGCTCGTGTGATTGATGCCCGTGCCATGTAACAGGCGCCCATCTGTGAGCACGACGGTGCCCGCCTTAGCATCCACATTGATCGCAGGCGGAAGTTTGCCCACGGGTTCACCACGACGCATGGCACGAGACAACACGAGATGGCTGCCTGGAATAACAAGCGTGCCACCATTGGTTTCATCTATGTCCGTGAGTGGTGTCAGGATGTTTACCGACATGGGGTGCCTGGAATCAAGCGCATTACCCTGATCTTGATGCAACGCCTGTGGCACGCCGCCGTGCAACGACATCGATGCAATGAGCGAGGTGCAAATAAAACCGTCACCCATTGCCTCTTTACAAAGTTGCTCCACCAGCGGACCACCCTGCATAACGTCGGGATGCTGCTCGATCATGCCGGCAAAACAAGCGCCCTTGTTAATGCAGCCATTAACGTTTTGGCCGCTAGGTGTTTTCTGTGCGATACCGGCCATACGCTCACCCTCGGCCTGGTCGAGCACACGCTGCAGCATGGTGCGCACCTGAGCCTGCGACATAGCGTCTGCTACTTTGCAATAACCCCAAGTCAACATGTCGTGCCGCAAACGGTTAATGTCTTTAGTTGCTTGCGGCAAGTCCTTGTCCCGCCAGTACGCGTGCTTGCTGCCTGTTGTCGTATCGTAGTAAGAACCCTTGCGAAACTCCCACTGCCCCCATTCGCTACTGCGCTTGGGGGGTACAAAGTAAATTTCGGGGTTGTTTTCCAACACCGATTTCATCGGTTCCTTCGAATGTACTTCCGTGTGGTACATCTGGGCCGCGGGCGTCGAGTGCGCAGCCACATGCTCGGGGTCAAACTCAATGGGAATACCACTCATTTAACAGCTCCTCCTAACAGCACCTAATGCTTCCAGAACTATGCCAACACTCTAATCCAAATCTCTAATCTAGAGTATTTATAATCTTTTTCACCGTGTGGAACGTCTCTTCCAAATGCGCGGGCGTGGAAGTCAAGAACGGCGAAAACTGCAGCGTGTCCATGCTGTGTCGAACCATGAGACCAGCCGCGAAGCACTTTTCATGCGCTTCAAAACCGCGCGCACCTGGCGCATCCGGTCGCGGTGCTATGTCGATCGCTCCCATCAACCCAAAGTTACGCACGTCGATCACATTTTTAGCATCCGCAACCCCATGAATGCACGCCTCAAAATCACCTTCGAGCTGCTTAGCATTCAAAAACGGTCCATCGCGATCGTACAAATCCATAGCAGCCAGCCCAGCAGCAGCAGCCACCGGATGACCAGAATAGGTGTAGCCGTGAAAAAACTCGATCGCAGATTCAGGGCCGCGCATAAAGGCGTCATAAATATCCGACTTCACCAACACTCCGCCCATCGGTATCACTCCGTTGGTGAGGCCTTTGGCGATGGTCATAATATCCGGCGTCACGTTAAAGCGCTGCGCACCAAAGTAGTCACCCACCCGGCCAAACGCGGTAATGACTTCATCAAAAATCAGCAAGATGCCGTGTCGGGTGCAGATCTCACGAATCTTCTCGAGATAACCCAGCGGCGGCACAACAACCCCACCGGAGCCAGAGACCGGCTCAATCATCACAGCCGCAATATTTTCGGGCCGGTGAAACTCCACCAGTAATTCCAGTTCATCGGCAAGCTCCGCGCCGGCCGCAGGCTGCCCTTTGCTAAAGGCGCTTACTTCAGGTTGGTGAGTCGCCTTGAGATGGAACACATTCGGCAATAGTGAGTTGCCAAACATGGTGCGGTTAGCGGGAATACCCCCAATCGACATGCCGCCAAAGTTGGTGCCGTGATAACCACGCTGCCGACCAATAAACTTGAGCCGCGTGCTATCGCCTTTGCAGCGGTGGTACCCCAGTGCAATCTTCAAGGCCGTATCCGCCGCTTCAGAGCCGGAGTTGGTGAAAAATACCTGGCTAAACCCCTCAGGCGCCTTATCTACAAGCCGTCGAGCGAGCTTAAAGGGTCCTTCATGGGCTACCTGAAACCCGTTGGCGTAATCGAGCGTAGCCACCTGCTCCTGTACCGCTTGCACAATGTGCGGATGACAGTGCCCAAGTCCGGTGGTCCACAACCCCGAAAACGAATCGAGTACATCGCGCCCATCCATCGTCTGATAGTGATACTGCGTTGCCGATTTGATCAGCCGCGGTCGCTTTTTGAAGCTCCGATTTGCCGTGTAGGGCATCCAAAACGGATCAAGGTCTACAGGTTGCTCGGCCATACCGACACCTCCATACGCGCAATACTGGCCGTCACCATACACAAATTGACTGCCTCCAAAAACTACCCCACAGTGGTGCTAATTGACTGCCAGAACTGCCGCCGGAGCCGCCATGACACTTAAGATCTACGCTGACCCCATCACCATTAATTCTCGCAAAGTACTCGCCGGGCTCCAGTTTCTGCAAACCGACTACGAGTTGATGCGACTGGATTTTTTCGCTGGAGAACACAAAACGGAGGACTATCTTGCGTTGAACCCTAACGGCACCGTGCCACTAGCGCAGCACGATGACCTGCTGTTGTGGGAATCAAACGCCATTTTACAGTACGCCGCAGACCTGCAAGGCGACGCCCAGGCCTACCCGACCGAACTGCGTGCCCGCGCAGACGTTAATCGCTGGTTGCTGTGGGAAGCCTCGAGCTGGTTCCCCTGCTGCTACCTCTATCTGGTCGAAAATGTCGGCAAGCCGCTGCAGGGTGAGGTGCCTGATCAGGCCTTGTTAGAGGCACAGAACGCCGAGTTCGATCTGCGCGCTGCCATTCTTGATAAACGGTTGGCCGATCAGGAGTGGCTGTGTGGTGCCCAACCCACCATCGCTGACATCGCGGTGGCGGCGCCGCTCCACATGCACGGTGAGGCGAAGATACCGCTAGAGCGCCACACCAACCTGCAACGCTGGATGACCCAAAACATCGAAGCACTACCAAGCTGGCAAGCGACCTGGGTGGGCCCAGGCTTTACCCTGGAACGACCCAAGGGGTAACGCACTCAATTTGGTTACGGCCGCGCCTGGGGTCGCAATACAATCTCAGTCGGGCACACCGACGCAGAGGTCGACAAAATGTACTGCACAGCATCCGCGACATCGTCCGGGTGAATCATTCTTGCTCCATCCATGCCCATACCCTGCGTAAGCTCAGTTGCAACAAACCCGGGCATAATGCTCGACACTTTGATGCCGTGGTCTCGCACGTCTTCATACATGCACTCAGTAAAGCCATTCAGGGCAAATTTGGACGCGCTGTAAATCGCACTGCCGGCGCTAGTGCTGCGCCCGCTGATCGATGAGATGTTTATCACCGTGCCGGATGCCGCAGCGATCATGCCAGGCAACAGTTTGTTAGAAAGTGCAACAACTGCCTGAAAATTCACGTCCATAACGGCCTTCCAGGCCGCAAGATCCGCACTTTGCACAGCCGCGTGGCTGGCGGCACCTGCATTGTTAACCAGCACATCTACAGCGCCATAGTGCGCAAGCGCGTCACTAACAGCGGTATCAATGAACTGCTCGTCTGCCAGCTCACCGGCAATCGGCAACACCTGCGAACCGAGCGTTGTGCAGTCAGCTGCGACCTCTGCAAGTGCAGACTCGTCACGCGCCAGTAACACCAGGTTATAGTCGAGCCGCGCCAGACGCAGAGCGATCGCTCGCCCGATGCCCCGATTAGCACCAGTAACGAAGGCAGTTTTAGTCACGGATAGAGCACCAGGCAGCGAACCTCAATACTCCAGCGATCGGGCGCCGTGTCTGCAATAGACGAGTCATCAAAGGCGCTGTGAAAACTGAAAGTAGACGGCACTTCAGGTGCAGCACTATCTCCCTGTTCGCCATTAGTGGTCGCGAGCGTACCCGCCGAATCCCACTGTTTTAGCAGTAAGGGTTCGTCTCTGGTGAGCTCCGGGAAAAAGTAAAACTGATGTGCCGGGTTATGTTTGGCAAAGTAGTTTTCACCAATGCGGTCGTGATAGTGAATCTCAAAGGTAACGAGGTCTTCCGGCGTAACCGATTGCGCATCGCACATCGCCAGCGGGTCGACCTGCACGGGCTGGTCTGCAATGTTGCGCCAGACATTAATAATCGCAAAGCGACCACCTGGATCGAGTGCTGCCGCAACATCCCCTTGATCAATCAGCGCTGCACCGGGAGGTAGCACGGTGCGCAATGTATCGTTCACTGCGGGTGGATTCGCCAGGTCTTGCAATCGCTGGGGGGCACTGACTAACGTATAATCACCATGCACAATCTTAGCCGGCCCCTGCACTTGCTGGCCGCCTGCAATACGTGTCTTATTTGACTTACCCTGGGCAGAACGCACGTTGTGATCAAAAGCGAAGGCGCGCGCGCCAGTTTCGGCTGCAACGAGCGCTTCGCACTCTTTGTAGTAGCGCTGTACTACCTGCTTGTGATCAAAAAAATCGAGCCCGGGAGATTCAAGCGGCTGACTCAACATCTCGAAGCCGTTGCGCTCACAGGTCTTGCGCGCGACCCCACTTAACGCCCGCGCATCGAGCACATTTATCTCGTACTTGGCAACCTCAACCCCAACGGAGCCGCCGTCACTGCCGTCCTTGTCGCGCTTCGTGTACACCAGCCCATTGCGAAACAGCGACGGTGTTGCGTGCTCGTTCATGTAGTTGAAGCGTCCAGTTCGACTGTCTGTTGCGCCGGCTGTTGCGTTCGACGGGTTGCTTGTTGGCATATAACGACTCCCCAATATCCTCTTGCAGCGTAGCAAATAAAGTCCTGTTCAGCGTCCACCAGCAGGTGCTCTTGTCCAGCGATCGCGGTGGCGGTTAAGCTAGGCAACCTTGCTCGGCGTCACCTTGACGGTATAAATCATGCGAATTCTGTTCAGCCATCGACTCCTGCTCGCCACTCTGACCGTCAGTGCTCTCGCCACAGGTACCATGCAAGCACTCGCAGTTAAACAAACGGATATACCCCGCACCAAAGCAGGTAAACCTGACTTCACTGGCGTTTATGATACCGGCACCTTGACACCGCTGAACCGACCCAAAGCCTTCGGCAACAAGAAGTTTATGACCCCCGAAGAGGCAGAGCAGGTCACCAAAACCGTCCTCGGCCGATTCGACTTTGCCAATCAGGACAGCAGTCCGGATCGGGGTGCCCCGCAGAAAGGCGGGGATGGCAACAACACCGCCGGCGCCGGTGGCGTCGGTGGGTACAACGCCTTCTGGATAGATCCCGGCAATAAAACCTTCGAGATCGATGGCAAGTTTCGGACGTCTATCATCTATGCACCACAAGACGGTCGACAGCCCCCCAGAACTCCGGCCGCACTAACAAAGATGGCCCAGTCATTTGCCTCATTCACTCACGACAACGACGGTACCGCCTCGTGGCTTGCCCATGACGGACCGGGGCCGTTCGACGGACCAGAAAGCCTTGCTCCGTCTGAACGCTGTCTCGTTAGCTTCTCCCCCACCGTGCCCTCGCTGCCTAGCCTGTACAACAACTACAAGCGCATCGTCCAAACCGAAGATCACGTCATGATTTTGCAAGAGATGGTGCATGACGCCCGCATCATTCGCATGAACAAAAGCCACGGACCTGCGGACGTTCGCACCTGGCTGGGTGACTCAGTTGGTCATTGGGAAGGAGACACCCTGGTCGTTGAGACGCGTAACTTTAAAGCCACCAACGGCTTGCACGGGGCTGATGAAAATCTGCTGGTGACCGAGCGTTTTACTTTGCAAACAAATGGTCAGATCGTTTACGACTTTACCGTCAATAATCCAACGGCCTGGACCGCGCCCTGGAGTGGTGAATACTCGTGGACACCCAGCGATCAGAAGGTTTACGAGTACGCCTGTCACGAGGGCAACTACGCCATGCCTGGAATTCTAAAAGGCGCGAGACGGCTTGAAAAAGAATGGGTCCCACCGGACCACGCGGGGCAGTAAAACGGTCTTGCCTAACCAGCTCAGCGTCTTTCTTCATTTACCACTGAGGCGACAAATCCGGCGCCACGTGTCGCTCTACCTGACAACGCTGTTGTTGGGAAGCGCCGCGGCGACTGACATAAAAGCCGCAGCGGCTGACGTTACTGACGCGGCCGAATTTTCTGATCACCCGGATCTGCAAACGCCTCAGATTGCCGGCGCCCTGCACTATCGCGCCATCGGCACTGCAAAAACGGCGGTCGCGCTGTGGATTCATGGTACACCGGGAGGTTGGGCGGACATTCGGGGCTTGCTGCTCGACACCGCGTTCACTGCCGAGGTGCGTCTGGTGGCCGTTGATCGACCGGGCTGGGGATTATCAACACCTCCTGCAGCCAACAGCAGCAGTGCTCCACGCTGGGGCAATTTCAATGACCACAGTGTCGCATTCACCCCTCTACTTAAACAGCTCCGCGCCGCACACCCGGACGTGCCGCTCATTGTTGCGGGCCATTCCTGGGGCGGGTCCTTTGCACCGACACTCGCGGCAGATCACCCAGACCTTGTGGACGGACTCCTGCTGCTGGCCAGCAGCCTGGAACCGGCACTGGGGCAGCCTCGCTGGTACAACCGGGTGGCCAATACCTGGTTAATGCAAAAATTGCTGCCCGAAAGTCTGCTTAATGCCAATCGGGAGATCTACGCTCTGCACGAGCAGCTAAGTCTGCAGCGGCCCCGGCTGAGCCAACTCAAGATGCCCGTGTTGTTTGTCCAGGGCCTCGACGACAAGCTGGTAAGTACAGACAATGCAGACTTTGCCGCGCGCGCGTTCGATCCGGCGACCACAGGTGTGGTGCAACTGCCCGATCAGGGCCATCTGCTCCAGTTTGAGCGCCCCCCGCTCATTGGCCGCTGTATCATCGCCCTGGCCAAGAATCAGCTCGCTCTATGCCGAGAATAGGGGCCGAGAATAGGGGCCGAGAATAGGGGAACTTCGGCTGGGACCGGGGGTCTTTTAGTAGGACCAAACAGAGCGATAGCACCTCATGACTCATTCCAGAACCCTCGTATCCGCAGCTTTCCTTACGCTGCTCGTCACTTTGGGGGGCTGCGCGAAGAGCACGGAAACCCACATCGAGTTGGCGGCAACCGACGGGGCAGGCGGCCTGGCCGCTAGTGCGGACAAGGCGGCCAAACCGGCAGACTACTCGGCAAATCTGGTCGTCGCAGGCGGCTGCTTCTGGTGCGTCGAATCTGATCTTGAGAAGCTGCCAGGCGTGGGGGACGTAATCTCAGGCTATGCCGGGGGCGACACAGACAACCCTACCTATCGCAACCACGCGGCCCATCTGGAAGTGGTGCAAGCACCCTACGATCCAGAGCAAATCTCCTACGCTGAAATAGTGGCCTACTTCCTGCGCCACATTGACCCCCTCGACGCTGGCGGCCAATTCTGCGACCGCGGCCACAGCTACACCACAGCCATCTTCTACCAAACACCACAAGAGCGTGAAATCGCTGAAACAGCGATCGCCCAGGCCACTGATGAACTGGGCCAAACAATCGTTACGCCCGTCATCGAACTGGACAAATTCTGGATCGCCGAGGGCTATCACCAGAACTATTACAAGGAAAACCCTATCCGGTACAACTACTACCGGAGGGGCTGCGGGCGCGATGCGCGGGTCGCGGAGGTCTGGGGCAGCTAGCTCAGGCCATGGTAGGATTTGGGTGTTGTAGCAGGAACAAACACCCATGAAACCATTCGAAGGCATCAACGTACTCGAATTCTCCACGATGGTTACAGCGTCGTTTTCCGCCATGATGCTGGCGGAACAAGGTGCCAACGTCATCAAGGTCGAACCCCTCGAACTGGGCGACCCAATGCGCTATCTGGGCAGCAGCAAAGGCGGAATCTCCGCCCTGTTCGCCAACTGCAACCGCGGCAAAGAGTCATTACGACTCGATCTGAAGCAAGCCGCCGGCAAAGAAATTGTCAAAGAGCTCGCGGCAACCACCGACATCGTGTTGTGCAACTTTCGCCCAGGCATCATGGATGCGCTGGATCTCGGTGCGGATGCCCTGCGCGCAATCAACCCGCGCCTTATTTACGCCGCGGTGTCCGGTTTTGGCACCAAAGGACCAGACAAGGACAAACCCGCCTATGACCCGGTGATCCAGGCTCAGGCCGGCTTCACCGCAGCACAGGGTCATCACAACAGCAGCCACGAGTTTGTGCGCAACCTAAACTGCGACAAAATCACCGCCTATACCGTTTGCCAGGCAGTAACGGCCGCACTCTATACCCGAGAAAAAACGAGCGAAGGGCAATACATCGAACTGTCGATGATGGATGCCGGGCTGTATTACCTGTTCCCGGATGGCTTCATGCATGAAACGTTGCTTGACGACGATGCCGAACAGGCCCCACCGCTGAGCGCTCTGCTGTACAACATGACCATCACAAAGGACGGCGGGCTGACGTTGTCTGCTGCCAACGAAGCCCAGCAGGTTGGTTTGCTAACTGCCGTCGATCTGCTGCCCCTGTTCGCCGACGAACGCTTTAACAGCAGCGAAAAAATCGTCGAGAACATCGAAGAGTTCAGAGACATAGTCGCAGAGAAGATAGCAACCTTCGGCACAGACGAGTTACTTGAGCGACTGGCAGAAAACGATGTACCTGCCGCCAAGTGCCTCGACTACGCTGAGGTTTTGGATCACCCACAATACGCGGCGAATGACAGCCTGGATGTTTTTGACCATCCACGCATGGGACGCATGCGCCGTATCAAACCACCCGCAATGTTTGGCGGGCAACGTCTCGAACCTGCATCTGCCAGCCCGGCCCACGGCGAGCACACGCGTGCCGTGCTAGCACGCATGGGCAAAACCGACGGTGAGATCACAGCGCTACTCGAAGATGGCATTGTGAAAGAACTCTAGGTAACAGACCCCTGTCACAGACGCTGCGGGGAGGCAGGTCATGACCCAGCACAAACTCTATAGACCATCATTGGTAGGCGCGTGGGTAGGCGCATGGTTGTGCCTACTAACCCTGAACTTTTGCGCCTTTACAACTTTCGCCCACCCCCCCGAATCGGCCGTTGTGCCCTCTTCAACACAAGAGGGCACAGCTCGCTATCTGGCAAACGAAGGCGTGCTGGTTGAACTCGACGACACCAAAATTCTGTTCGATGCCTTTTTTAGCAACAGCTATGGTAACTACTCGCTGGTGCCTGAAGCTAAAGTTGCAGCGCTGCATGCCGGCACAGCCCCCTACGACGGCATAGACGCACTGTTTGTTTCGCACGCCCATGGTGATCACTTTTCCCCCGAACCGACCCTTGCCTACCTGCGCGCGCAACCCGGGGTTCGGCTATTTGGTCCAGTCGAGGCCATTGCTGCACTCAAGGCACTACTACCTACAGACGACACGCTCGCCACCCGCCTCACCGCGTTTACGCTAAACCCAAACGACACAGCCGTTACCCTGCAGGTTGATGACATAGACATTGAAGTCGTTGCCATTCCTCATGCGGGGGGCGAGCGTATGGCAGGCGTACGCAACCTGGTGTTTCGCGTCACCCTGAACGATCAACTTACCGTTGTGCACCTGGGTGACGCTGCACCCCTGGTGCCAGTGTTCGCTGCCCAACAGCCACACTGGGACAAACGCGAGACCCATCACGCCTTTCCACCCTACTGGTTCTTCGAAGGAGCCGACGGCAAGCGAATCCTCCAAAAGCACATTCGTGCACGCCACTCGACGGGCGTGCATGTTCCCGCAGCAGCCAGAGAAAGCAGCACCGAATGGCGGCAACGCCTGGGCGCAGACCTGTTCATCGAACCAGATGAACAACGCACCTTACCGATTACAAACAGCTTTGAACCCACTAAGGAATATACTGAGGAAACGACCGAGGAACTCACGCAATGAATACAAAAGCACAGCTCGAGTTTAATCCGGACGCGCTACGCGAACGCTATCGCGAAGAACGTGACAAACGCCTGCGTGCTGATGGCAACGAACAGTACGTCGAAATGGCCGGCGAATTTGCGCACTACCAGGACGACCCGTACATAGACAAAGAGATCATTCGTGATGCTCTCAATGACGAAGTTGAGGTGGTGTGTATTGGTGGCGGGTTTGGCGGACTACAGGCAGCAGCGCGCTTACACAAAGCCGGTATCACAGACATACGTCTGATCGAGAAAGGGGGCAACTTCGGCGGCACCTGGTACTGGAACCGCTACCCAGGTGCGCAGTGCGACATCGAGGCCTATTGCTATTTGCCCCTGCTCGAAGAACTAAACTACGTACCCAAAGAAAAGTACTCCTACGCACGCGAGATTCTTGCGCACAGCGAGGCGATTGGTAAGCACTTCAACCTCTATGACAAAACCCTGTTTCAAACCACCGTAACGGGTTTGCGCTGGGACGAATCGATCAACAGATGGATTGTCGAAACCAATCGCGGAGATGCAATCAAAGCGCGGTTTGTCTCAATGGCCAACGGTCCCCTGCACCGGCCAAAGCTGCCTGGCATTCCGGGTGTGCAAGATTTCAAGGGGCACACCTTTCACACCAGCCGTTGGGACTACGACTACACGGGTGGCGGACCCGATGGCGGGCTAACCAAGCTAGCCGACAAACGGGTAGCCATTATTGGCACCGGCGCCACCGCCATTCAGTGCGTGCCCTTCCTGGGCGAAACGGCGCAACAGCTCTATGTGTTTCAGCGCACGCCTTCCACAGTAGATGTACGCGGTAACTCACCGACGGATCCAGAGTGGCGGGCGAGCCTCAAAGAAGGCTGGCAAAAACACCGCATGGAGAACTTCAACTCCCTGATTTCTGGAATGCCCCAAAGCGAAGATCTGGTTAACGATGGCTGGACCGACCTCATTGGCAAAACGCTGAATCAGTTCGTACAAGCAGGCGTTGACACCAACATGAGCCCAGAAGAACTCATCGAAATGGCCAACTTCGAAAAGATGGAAGAGATTCGGTCGCGAGTTGATGAGTTTGTCGAAGACCCGGACACCGCAGAGAAACTAAAGCCTTACTACAAGATGTTCTGCAAACGACCGACGTTTAACGACGATTATCTACCTACCTTTAACCGCGACAATGTCGAACTTGTCGACACTGATGGCCGTGGCGTCGAGCGCATCACCGAAAAAGGTCTGGTGGTCGCAGGAAAAGAATACGAAGTAGATTGCATTATTTACAGCACCGGTTTTGAAGTTGGCACCAGCTACACTCGGCGCGCTGGCTATGACGTTGTCGGCAAGAACGGCAAAACCCTGAGCGATCATTGGCGCGATGGCACCCGCACGCTGCACGGCATGGGCAGTGCCGGGTTTCCGAATCTGTTTATTATGAACACCTCACAGGGTGCGTTTACCGCCAATTTTCCCCACTTGCTGGATGAATCTGCTATTCACCAGGCGCACATTATCAAGCACGCACTCGACAACAATTTTCACAGCGTGGAAGTTACCGAAGAAGCGGAAGAGGACTGGATCAAGACCATTGTGGGTTTTGAAGGCGGCCCCCTGGGCGGACTCGGCGGCCCCGATTGCACACCCGGTTATTACAACAACGAAGGTCAGCCACACCCCCATGCCACCCAATCAGCCCCCTATGGCGGTGGCTCCATCGCGTTCTTCGAGATGCTGGCGAAGTGGCGCGAAGCCGGCGATTTTGCGGGTCTGAAATTCAGTAACGCATGACCACAGGTTTACGGTTAACAAGACCATCACTGGGTACCAAGCTCGCCTATGGCTTCGGCTCGGTGGCCTTCGGCGTCAAAAACAACGGCTTTGACTACTTCCTGCTTATTTTTTACAGCCAGGTACTCGGTGCAGATGCGTCGCTGGTAGGCACGGCGTTACTCATTGGCCTGCTATTCGACGCGTTTTCTGACCCCATCATCGGTTATCTCTCCGACAACACGCGCTCGCGCTGGGGTCGACGACACCCCTACATGTATGGCGCGGCTATTCCCATCGCTTTCGCTTACTACTTTTTGTGGAACCCACCGGCAGATGTCCGGGGCAACGATCTGTTCGCGCATCTCTTGACACTTGTCATAGGCATTCGCCTACTGATCACTCTGTACGAAGTACCAAGCTCGGCCCTGGTTGCCGAGATTACGGACGACTACGACGAACGCACCAGCATGCTGAGCTTTCGCTATTTCTTTGGCTGGTCGGGCGGCACACTAATGGCCACCTTTGCTCTTGCTGTGTTCCTGGTACCAACGCCGGAAATCAGCAACGGCATGTTTAACATCGAAGGCTTCGGCGCCTTCGGAGCAACGGCCGCTGGGGTTATCTTTGCGGCCATCATGATATCGTCCCTTGGCACCCACAGCCAAATACCCCATCTGCGCAAACCACCACCTCAGCGCAAGATGACCCTGAAGGTTGTGTTCAGTGAATTGTTTGAAACCCTTGCCAATCGATCGCTCGCAGCTCTGTTTGCAGCCGCACTCTTCGGCGCCATCGCAACAGGTGTTGCCGCGGGTTTGAACTATTACATCAACAGCTACTACTGGGAGTTTTCCAACGACCAAATCAGCATCATCTCTTTGTCTGTGGTGCTGTCGGCGGTGATCGGTCTTGTTATCAGCCCGTTGGTTTCACGCTCGCTGGGCAAAAAGCGCGGAGCAATCAGCGTGGGCGTTATCGCCTTTACGGTTGCTCCGATGAGCGTGTTTCTGCGCTTGTTCGATTTGATGCCAGCCAACGGCGACCCTCTTCTGTTCCCGCTCATCATGACCATCACCGTGCTGGATGTTGCATTGATCATTACGTTCCAGACCCTGATGTCATCGATGATCGCCGACGTTGTGGAAGAGAGTGAACTTAAAACCAAACGCCGCTCAGAGGGTGTGTTTTTCGCCGCCATCACTTTCAGCCGCAAATTTGTGCAGGGGTTTGGAGTAGTTTCTGCCACGGTTATTTTAAGCATCGCCCAGTTTCCAAAAGGGGTGTTACCAGGCGAGGTCGACCCTGACACGATCTATACGCTTGGCCTGCTGTATGCACCTACGCTGTTTATCGTCTGGATGCTGATGGTCAGTTGCTTGCGCTTTTATCGCATCGACCGGGCAACTCATGAGGCCAACCTGGAAGCGTTACGTGCACAAAAAGTTTAACGGCGCTTAAGCAGGCCTGTTCGTGCGATCAGCAAACAGCTCGGTTGGCCGGATCTTCCGGTATTCATCAAGTACGGGCGCAAACTCTTCGGGCGTGCTCGCGTGCACAATGATTCCATCCGCCCCAGCCTTAAACTGATCTACCCAGCGCTGTGCACACTGGGCGGCAGTGCCTACTGCCGCAGGCCGCCACTCCTGGGGCACCAGCTTCTCAATCTCGGCGAGCTGCGCCGTCGTAGCCACACTGTCTATCCAACCCCCTACGGCTTTCACGGCCGGCGCGGTACGAAAGCGCTCGAGTATCTCGGGGTCCCAGCCATTGATTTGTACCAGCATGTCGCCATAGCCGGGAAACTGCAGATAGGTCGCGAGTCGGGCAATGATGTACTTCAGGTACACCTCCTCCGACACATCACAGGCTGTCGCAAGCACCGACCAGGCTCTCACCTTGCCGACCTCACGCCCGGCATTAGCCTCGCCACGGCGCATCGACGCCACCGCATCACTCAAGGCCTGATCACTCATGAAGGTGTGCAGGTGAGCGCCATCATAAACCTGCCCTGCATGCTCGAGGCTCTTGGGGCCAAAGCCGACATAAAGCAGAGGAATATCAACGTTCACATAAGGCGCGAGGCCAAGTGAGGTAAACGAGCCGAGCACACTGTTGTAGTTGGTTACCGTTTCACCGCGCCACAGCCTGCGCATCAGCGCGACAAACTCGACCTCACGCTCGTACGTGGGATGTGGCAGATCAAGCATCTTCCACCGCAACGCAGAGCCCTTTGCCAACCCCAGTGCAAAGCGACCTTCTGAGAGACTGCTCAGGGTGCTGCCCATAGACGCAGTGATCATTGGGTGCCGGGTGTTCAGATTGGTGCCCGAGGTGCCAATGAAGATCTTCTCGGTGACTGCCGCACAGGCGCCGCAAATAGCCGCTATCTCCTTGTAATCCGCGCGCTCCGAAATCATGACATTGCCAATGCCCAGTTCTTCGGCCTGCACCACCTGTTTGATCACATCTCGCGGCGTGCGGGTATGACCCGGCAAGCCGTAAAACCCGAGTTCAGGAAATTCTGATTCGTTGCTGGCTGTCATGTTGATCTCGATCGACGGTTACTCGTCCAAACTTACCACTGTTCGCCCCATGCTCAACACCTAACGCAAGCCTTGGAGCCAGAGTAGTATGCAGACCCAGCTAACTAACGAGAGATCAGGCTATGCCACAGGGCAATCCACGGATTAACTCAGGCCACCGCCAGCACCGCAGCACAACCGCCCTATCCCGCGCGCAATTCTGGTTGGTCGCACTGCTGTTGAGTCTGACAACAACAAACGCGCTCTGGGCCAAGACCCAGGTGGTTATGCTGGGCACTGGCACCCCCATTCCCACCCCTGATCGATCCGGACCTGGCGTTGCCATTGTTGTCGACGATGTGCCTTACCTTGTCGATTTTGGTCCGGGCATCGTTCGTCGTGCAGCCGCCGCTTCAGAGGAATACGGCGGCGCTATCAAAGGGCTAAACGTGGATAACATTGGCCGCGCCTTTCTGACGCACTTGCATCATGATCACTCTGCAGGCTTACCGGATCTGGTATTCACAACCTGGACTCACGGTCGTGCACCCGCGTTTGAGCTCTACGGTCCGGAAGGCGTAAAAAAAATGGCATCCCACGTTATGCAGGCCTGGGAAGAAGACAATCGCTACCGCCTGTATGGTCTTGAGCCGGCCACCTCTGAAGGGTGGAAAATCAATGCGCATGAAGTCACCGAAGGTGTCGTGTTCGAAGACCAGCGCGTTAAAGTTGAGGCCTTCCGCGTTAAACACGGGTCCTGGCCCAACGCCTTTGGGTATCGGTTCACAACCGCTGACAAAGTGATTGTCATCTCCGGTGACGCCGCTCTTGATGCCAACATCGATAAATACGCCACCGGCGCCGATATTCTGATTCACGAAGTCATGTCGGCGGCAGGGCTGTCGAAACGCACCCCCTTCTGGCAGGCCTACCACAACAACAATCACACATCGGGTGTTGATCTTGCGAAGCTGGCAAACCGCGCAAAGCCCAAACTACTGGTGCTTTACCATCTGCTGTTTTTTGGCGCGAGTGAAACCTCTCTGCTCAAAGAAGTCACAGACAACTACAAAGGCAAGGTGGTAATGGCAAACGATCTCGATGTATACGACTGAAGAAACAAGCGCCAACACAATTGTGCCGTAAAAAAGGGCCAGAACTTTCGTTCTGGCCCTTTTCGTTGCGTCTCAAAAGCAGGCCAAACTGTGGTCTGGTCGCTTCTGTAGTTACTCCCTAGAAGGCAACGCGAAGGCCGCCATACCAGATGCGACCGCGAGGATCGTGCGTGAATGGGTCGAAGGCGCCGTCAACGTTTACGAAGGGTGGGTCCTCGTTGAACAGGTTCTTCGCACCAAAGGTGATCACTGCACCCTCATCCTGGAACGACAGTGCTGGCAACTGATAGGTCAACTGGGCATCTACCGTTGTGAAGCTGTCGATCGTGGGGTGTTCACCAATGAATGCAGCACGCAGAGCACTCTGCGGCACATCATCTTCGTAGCTATCGATATAGCGCACCGTAAACAGTGCGGCGAACTGACGGTAGTTCCAACCCACATTCGCATTCAGCTTGAACTCGGGCAGTGAGCGACCAACGCTGTTAGCCGCGTTGCGGCTACCGACACCATTGATCTCCGTGCCATCGGGCAGCACAAGATCGTAATCGATGGTCCAGCTACCGTTGAAGCCGACGCGGAAGGTACCGGCTCTGTCAGTGTCAAACTGATAGCCAAGGCTCAGATCGATACCGGAAGTATCGAGCGACTGGGCATTCACGTATGACGCTTCGGTACGTAGCAGGTTACCGCTGGCGTTACGCAACACCTGATCAGGGTTACCCGGTCCAATCGAGACAATTTCAGGCAAGCCATCGCCATCAAAGTCGAAGGCACCACACAACGGACCCGCCGCAGCGTCTTGATTCACACCGTCAGGGCAGCGCGATGCGTTGTCAGCGTTGATTAGATCCTGGTGTGCTTCACGCGTAATGATGTCGTCGTACTTGTAGTTGTAGTAGTCGATGTTCGCCGAGAAGCCAGCCAGAGGGCCATCTTGCGGAATGTACGACAGACCCACGTTAAAGGTTTTGGCATCTTCTGGTTGCAGTTCGTCGTTACCAAAGGTGATGGAAGGTCGGAACGCCAAACCACCTGTACCTGAGAACGCATCAGTCGAGTTCAACAATGAGGTTTGCTGGCCAATCAACTGCAGCAGGGAACCCACACGGAAGGACGTACCCCAGGAGGCGCGCAACGACAGTGAGTCGATGGGACGAGCCAGCAGCGTGATCTTCGGGTCAAAGGTATCAACGTTAATTTCGTCGAAGTCTTCGTAGCGGCCGGCAATCGTTAGCTCTGCCCAAGGGGTGATCGGCAAGAAGATCTCAGCAAACGCAGCCGTTGTGGTCAGCGTGCCATCGAAATCCTGAGCACCGAACACAAACTTCAGGTTGTTGGCGTTCAGGTTGGTATCAGCGTCAGAAATGATCTCGTCCCGGCGATATTGACCACCGATAGCAAGACCAGCCGAGCCGGATGGCAGATCAAACAGATCTCCGGCAAACACAACATCAATCACCGTTTGATCATTTTCACTTTGCGTCTGCAGTTCTGCACCCAGGTCCTGGAGCAGTTCAACCGGGTTTTGATACAGGCGTGCCGCTTCAGCAACCGTCAGCGTATCGTTGGTAGGATCGCCGTCACCATCAAAGTCAACCGCGTCGCTGCCGCCCCAGATGCTGGTGTCAGCGGTATTCCAGCGTGCGCCGGTGATCGGATCGAAGACAGAGGTTTGGAAGGGGTTGTAGAAGAAGCAACCGCCAGTACCGAGGTTACCAGAACCTGGGGTGCCGTTAATGGTGTCGCAATCAGGACCACCGAGGCCAACATAGGCGGCATCCACTTCACTGGTGATGGTGTCAGACCGCGTATTGGACGCAGCCTTGCGAGTTGACCTTGTTACCGATGCGTCCAGAGTCCACTGCCGGTCACCAAAGGTAAAGTCAGCAACCACACCCGCATTGAGGCGGAAGAACTCGCGATCGATGGTGGTGTCGGTGTCAAGCGGACGATCTTCAAATGAAGAATCAGGTGTACCGCCCAACAGACGCTGCAACGCAAGATACGGCACGGGCTCAACACCTCGTCGTGCTGCGTCGAGTTGAAGACCTGGATGGTCAGCCGGAATCGTCGCGAAGGTTACGTCAGGGAACAGCGAGTTGCCGCGGGAGAACTCGTTATCGGAGAACGCCGCTTCGCCGTAGAACTGAACCGTATCGGTAATGTCGTATTTACCAGAGAGGTGCAACTTGGTCTGCTCTTCTTCACCGACCAGGTTGAAGAAGCTGGAGAAGTCATAGATACACAAACCCGTGACATTGCCCAGAACCCCCTGCGGGCCATCATCGGCGGCTACCAGATCACAGTCGGGATCAGCACCTTCACCAAAGGTCGCAGAGCCAGCTGGATTCAGTGAGTTCGGCGCCGGCGTGATCGGGCCAAGCGCCACATAACGACCCGGCTGACCAAAGGTTGACAAACCAGACTCACCAAAGCGGTCAAACCGGTCGCCAATCTGCAGCCCACCGCGATTCAGGAATGAACCGGAAATCACAATGTTGCCACGCTCGTTACCAATACCCGCGATCAGGGAGATGGTCTGGTCGTCTTGCAGGCCCGTCTCATCATCGCTGGCAAAGTTGTAATCGATTTCCAGACCTTCAAAGGTATCCCGGGTAATGAAGTTCACTACACCCGCGATCGCATCAGATCCATACAAGGCCGACGCCCCGTCCTTAACCACCTCGACCCGCTCAATCGCGATGTTGGGAATAATGCCCTGCACGTCAACAAAGCCGTTACCGGTGTTATCGAAGTCCGTGGCTACCGTTCGCTTGCCGTTGATCAACAAAAGCGTCGAGCCGTTGCCCAGGTTGCGCAGGTTAACGCTCGCCTGGCCCGTGGAGCTATCGCCCCCACTGAAGGCGTTGGTGGTAGAAATGTTCCCGGAATTGAACGTTAGCGAGTTTATGATGTCTTTAGCATCAACGGCGCCGAGTTGTTCGATATCGGCACGACCAACAATGGCCAGAGGGGAAGGTGAATCTTCGGCAGATCGTTTGATGTAGGAACCGGTAACCACAATCTCTTCGATTGATTCGTCACCCTCTGCCGCGTGAACGGCAAACGGTGTCATGGTCATACCCAATCCCAATCCCAATAGACCCACCAGGCCGGAACGGCCGGTGTTGACTCGAGGCATAGTACTACTCTCCATAGTATTGCGAATTTTTCTGTGTGGCGGCTCTTCACTAATGGCAAGCGTCCCTGCGCTTGTTTTGATCCCCTCCGGGAAACGTCAAAAAGTTGTGAAAAAAACCGGTTCTCTCGAACCTAACTTTTTTTTTCTCAGTAAACCAGAGAAATCTCACCAATCTCGCAATTTTTCCGTTGACACTATAAGCAATATAATTGCCTAACAGCTGCGGGATTAGAAGCGCAGCGTTAGCACCTCGTTATCAGCTCGGGACAGCAACTCTTCATCCGTCAACTCAGAGGCATTCCAGCGAGCCAGGCCGTCCGCCGCTGGCGACTTGTGGAACATCAACAGGGTGTCGCCAATCACCTTAAAATTAGTAGGATCCAGCGCCCTGCTCTGACCGTTCGCGAGGCTGAATGAACAGCTTTCGTGGCGCGGCCGATACTTGGCCGGGTTTTTGTTATAGAGCTCCACCTGCTCGGCGGAGGTTAGGTAGTACACCCGCCCGTCATGCGTCACGGCAAAGTCGGCCGACCCCCGTTCAGCAATGCCTTTAGTGAAGTAGGACACCGGGCTGTAGCCACCAATCGAAACCGCACGGGACTTGGCTCCAGGCTCAACTTCTTCAATGTCTGCTTGTGTGTCTGCCTGTGTGTCTGCTTTTGGTTCTGCACTCAGGCCGAACGTGGTAAGACCAAAACTGGTCAGTAATAGTGCGACCAATGCACCTCGCAGAACGTCGACACTGGCGAGAAATTTTTGTCGGACGTTCAGAACGTTTTCTACGATCATTTTTTAGGCACAGTTAACTTTAAAAGAGGAACCATAGCGGATAGTTCGACGATATTCAGCCAATCCAAGAACCTTTCGCCGCAGATCGCGTCTTATACAACTCAACCCAGTGACTTAAGAGGCAACTGCATATGAACGTTCCTATCAAAGCATTACGAACCGCCGTAATGGGCGCAGCCTTACTCGCACTGACAGCTTGCGCCAGTAAGCTCACGAGCACGTTTGACAGCGTAGAAGTACAGCGGCTCGATGATTTCCAAACTTACGCGTGGTTAAACAATAACTTTTCGTTGGGCAACACGCGCTCCCCCGAAGTTGCAAACCCTATAAATGAAGGGCGTATACGCAGCGCCATTAATTCCGAGCTCGCACAAAAAGGTTATCGCCTGGTTGACCGGGCAGAAGCTGACTTCATTGTGTCTGCAGCGATTGGTGCGAATGATGAAGTGCGGATTCGCGACTTTTACCGCTCGCGCGGCTTCGGTTTTTCCGGACGTAGATTCGGCTCTCGTTTCGGCCGGGGCATTGGTAGCGGCCCAATAATTCAGAACGTCACGGAAGGTGTGCTGGTGCTCAACGTGTTTGAAAACCAATCCAAAGAAGCGGTTTGGCACGGTGCTGCAAGCAAACGCCTGAGCAAAAGATTCATGGCACCGGAATTAATTAACGAGGCGGCCGCAGTGTTGCTCGAGGAGTTTCCGGACAGTATCGAAGGCAGCGTCACCATGGACCATGAACTCATGGAGGACAAAGCGAACACTACAGCCGCTCATGACCTGATGAGCTAGGCGCTCAGCTTTAGCTTTAACTTCAGCTTTAACTATAACGTCAACCCTGGACCGGCCCCATTCACGGGCGCCGGTTCAGCTCTTGCGAATTCGCACGACTTTCATCACTTCGAAATCCATGCCCGCCAACTGCTCCGTCTCACGGTAGTAGGTAAGGTTGACCGGGCTGCCCGTCAAATCACGATACTTCTTCTTGCGGTTGTAGCGAAAAGGCACGTCGTACCCTTCAAGCATTAGGGTGTTAACGAACCACTCATCCGTCAAACGCTGGACGTGGCTGACTACCTTGGCCGCGTCAAGCTGATTCAGCTGAGCGTTTTTTTCGAGCAATTTGTCTACATCAGAAGTCATTGAGCTTTGCAGTCGTAACAATGGGCCAATGTTAACACCTGCCGAATTACCACCTCCAGAGCGACTGCGATCACACTTGCACTGCGAGTTCCTCGACAAAACCGCAACCAGGGGCTGAGTTACCCCAATTTCCCCGAACTAGCGCACGTTTGTACTGCGCAATTAGTCGTTAACTGTCCTTGTGAGAGCGCGGCGAGCGCGTGTGGGAGAGCACATGCACTCAGGACAAGTCGCACTAGTACGGACCAAGGGAAAATCTGATCATGAGCTGTCGTTTTACGATGCTCGCGCCCCGGAACCGATTCGTTCGGCTCCAGAGCACTGCGCGCGCTGAACTGAATTTGTGCACCCACAGGGTGCTTACTTCGGCCATAGCAAAACTGAGTTGGGTGTTATTGCTCGCGCTTACTCCAGCGCTTGCCAGCGCTAAAAGTACAGCGGCACCCGTTCCGCAGGCGCAAAGTACCCATGACCCGCTACCAACGATTTACCAACAGGCAGACGAGACCCTGTTGTGGTCGGCGTTTGGCCGCCCCAAAGAGCGGGCCTATGCGGCACTGGAGTTGCTCGCAAACGCAGGCGAACACGGCCTCGATCCTGAGCGTTACGCCACCTCATTGCTGTACAGCCGCATGGACCAGATCACCAGTGATGCCGATCTGGCAGCATTCGACAAGCTGTTAACCGCTGCGATCTGGAGCTTTAACGAAGACCTGCGCCTTGGTAATCCGCACCTTACGACCCGGCGCGGCAAATCTGCGCAACCTAAATCAACAGACCCGAAGGCCTTGACCGCGCTGATCAATGCCATCACCCAAGACCAGTTAAGCGCTCATCTGGACAGCCATATCCCGCGCTTCGCCAGCTACAAACAACTACAAGCGGCACTGGCTACCTATCGCGATCATCAGTTAATGGACGGTTGGAGTGCTTTGCCCACCGATTTGCGCCTGCAGCTCGGCGATCAGCACACTGCCATACCCGCACTGCGCCAACGCTTGGTAATGACCGACGGGCTTGCGGAGGATGCCAATGTGTCGACCCACTACGATGCCCCACTGCAAGCCGCCGTCATGCGTTTCCAGGCCCGCCATCAGCTGCAAACCGATGGCGAAGTTGGACCTGCCACGCTCGCCCAACTTAACGTACCCGTGGAAGAAAAAATTCGCGCACTGCAACTGAATCTGGCGCGACTACGTAGCCTGCCCGTAGAGCTGCCGGCTGATCGCATCCAGGTCAATATTCCAGAATTTGAATTGCGCCTGTACCGCGATGATGTAGAGACGTTGAACATGAACGTTGTGGTTGGCAGCAAGCGCAATCCCACACCACCCATGCAGGATCGACTGCGGCATCTGGTGTTCAACCCGTACTGGTATCCCACTCGCAACATTACGGTGAATGAAATTCTCCCGCGTCTGAAACGCGACCCCGGCTACCTCAAGCGCTCAAGATTCGAACTGTTGAAACGGGGCAGCAAAACCGTGGTGAATTCGCAGTCCATCAACTGGCAGCAGGTTGACGCCAGAAAGTTCCCCTATCGCTTTCGCCAGACTCCGGGTGCAAAAAACTCCCTTGGGCAGGTGAAGTTCATTTTCCCCAACAAACAGAGCATCTACCTGCACGACACGCCATCGCGCAAGTTGTTCAGCAAACGAGTAAGAGCCTTTAGCCATGGCTGTGTGCGGGTCGAAAAGCCGACCGAACTCGCCACCGAGCTGATGGCCTGGGACCGGGGTTGGACCAAAGCCGAGGTCCTCGCCGACATCGGCGCCGCGAAGCGCAAGCTCCGGAAGTTCAGGGAAAAAATGGATATTTACTTGCTTTATCAAACCGCGGCGATCCGCGACGATCAGGTCAATTTCTTCCCGGACATCTATCGCCACGACCGCGTCCGGCAACCGGCCAACGCCTTTGCTCCTGCGGTGGCGGAGCTGGCCCCCGATCGACCGGTGGAGCGGACCGACCGGGCCATCGCCAGCCGCTGATCAGAACCCGGATCACACCCCGGAAGCCTGTCATCAACCTGTAACATACGCCGCGAACAATTGACGGGTGGACATGCGTGGGCCTCTGCCTGAGCATGTTTTTAACCCCCGGGAACCGAATGCGGCAACTCTCCAGACAGGACACGCTACTCCTAGCCGGGCTAACTTCTGTTGCACTCCTGATTGGCGCCATTGTGGGCCAGATCGGCTGGAGTTTGTTCGTGGCCACTGCCATCTGGGCGATTACCCAACAGGTCGAGCTGGGTCGCCTGATCGAATGGGCAAAACACCCCATCACCCGTCCCACCAATCAGCTGGATTCCTGGTATGCGGCCAGCAATCCGGCGTATCAGTACATCAAACGCGAGCGAGTTCGATCGCGCGGATTTCTGCAGCGCCTGCGCGAACTATCAACCTTGTCAGAGGCCATCCCTGACGCGGCTATCCTGGTGGGGAGCATGGGCGAAATTCAGGATTTCAATCCGGCTGCACGCAAACTGCTGCGCCTGGGTTCGCGCGATCGTGGCCTGGGGCTTGCGACGGTGGTTCGCCAACCCGATTTTGTGCGCTTCCTGCGCGCCGGCTCGGAAGACGAGCAGATCGAAATCCGCTCACCCTTCGACGCCGAACGGACTTTGGAAGCTCGCCGCTTCAACGTTGACGGCGGCCGCATCATTGTCCTGGTCCGCGATATCACGGAATTGAATCGCTTGCTCACCATGCGCCAGGACTTTGTGGCCAACGTATCGCATGAACTGCGCACACCCTTGACCGTTGTGAGCGGCTATCTGGAAACCATGCTCAGCGAAGACGAGGACACCGAAACGCGGCTTGCTCTTGCGAGCCGGTTATCCTCACCGCTCAAGCGCATGCAAAGTCTTGTGGACGATCTGCTGTTGCTATCGCGCCTCGAATCATCCCCCGCTGGCGCCGATCTAATGCAGGTCGATCTGCCAGCGGTCATCGAACGCGCTTTGCGCGAGACCCGTCCGCTCGCCGACGAGCGCTTCACACTGACCAGCAACATCGACTCAATGCAGCACATTCTGGGCGTTGAGTCCGAACTCTACTCCGTCTGTATCAATCTGCTGACCAACGCTTTGCGCTATAGCCCCGAGGGCGGCACGATCACCATCAGTTATCAGAATTTACCGGATTCAGCAGGGCCCCACACGCGATTGACCGTCACTGACACCGGCGTTGGCATTGCGCCAGAACATCTCAACCGGCTAACGGAACGCTTCTATCGCGTCGACCTTGCGGGCTCACGTACGCGCGGCGGCACCGGGCTGGGGCTGGCGATCGTAAAGCACGTACTGAGACGCCACCACACGGCGCTGCAGATCGACAGCACACTCGGCGAAGGCAGCAGCTTCTACTGTGACTTTTACCGTGACTTCCAAACGGAACACCCAATCTCGACAGTTTCTAACTCCAACAAAAACTCTATATATCAAGAGGATATTTGATAAATGAAATTTTTTTCGCAGACAAAAATTGCACGTTGCGCGGCGGTTTTGGCAGTCACACTAGCAACGAGTGGCTGCGGTGATAGCGCACCAGAGCCCACCCAGAGTGCACCAGCACCGGCGGCAGCACCCAAGGCAATGGAAGTGCAGTCGGTGACTGAGGCCGGCCAAGGGAGTGCAGCCGCGCTCGCGGGTACCGGCGCCTTACCGACTTACGAACGCACCAGCGGCATTGCCGGCAACCTGTCGAGCACCGGCTCAGATACTCTGGCCAACCTGATGACGCTCTGGACAGAATCCTTCAAACGCGAGTACCCAAGCGTGAACATTCAGGTTCAGGCGGCAGGCTCATCGACCGCGCCGCCTGCACTCACCGAAGGCACCTCAAACTTCGGTCCTATGAGCCGCGCGATGAAAGACAAAGAGATTGAGGCATTTGAGGCTCGCCATGGCTACAAACCCACGGCCATCCGTGTCGCCATCGATGCGCTCGCCGTTTACGTGCACAAAGATAACCCCCTCAAGGCCCTGAGCATTTCTGAAGTAGATAGCGTGTTTTCGGTCACTCGCCGCTGTGGCGGCAATGCCGACATCAACACCTGGGGCCAAACCGGTCTTGAGGGCAGCTGGGCCGATCGCCCCATTCAAATCTACGGCCGCAATTCGGTGTCAGGCACCTACGGCTATTTCAAGAAGGTGGGCCTGTGCTCAGGCGACTTCAAAA
>CAZSYU010000010.1:67981-70987 GCA_964611345.1 uncultured Pseudomonadales bacterium | reverse complement strand
TGCGGATGGGGTCAGCAATCACGTGGGTGCTGGCGCTCGATAGCGGGGTGATGTGGGCATTGATCAGCCACGCCTCGCCATCGCGCACGTGCACGTAGGTGTCGGTGAGCTGGGCCATGCCGGCGCGCATCGACTTCACTTCCCAACCCTGCAGTACCAAACCGGCCTCAAAGCGCTCCTCCAAATGGTAGTCGTGGCGGGCGCGGCGGTTCTCGGCAATGGTGTTGCTGGGGGTTTTGTTCTTCTTCTTGGCCATGGGGCGGAGTATAGCCATGCCTTGTCGCGGTTTCGGGCATAAGCGACAATTCGCACGGATTTTTATCCACCTTCTACTACTACCGTCACTGACCAGAGAGAAACACCCGATATGGCGACACCGAGCGAATCCCGGCACGGCATGTGGTCGAGCCGTTGGCTCTTTATTTTGGCGGCGGCTGGGTCGGCGGTGGGGCTCGGCAATATCTGGAAGTTCCCCTATATCGCGGGCGACAACGGCGGTGGCGCCTTTGTGGTTATTTACCTGGTGTGTGTGGCCCTTATCGGCGTGCCTATCATGATTGGCGAAACGCTGATGGGGCGGCATGGCCGGGAAAGCCCGATTAACTCCATGCGCAAGCTGATCTCGGTGTCGAATGCGGGCAGCTTCTGGAGTGTGATTGGCTGGCTGGGCGTGCTGGCCGGGTTTTTTATTCTTTCTTATTACGCTGTTATTGCGGGCTGGGCGCTCAATTATGTGCAGCTCATGGCGCGCGGCGAAATGGTTAACATCACGCCAGAGTCGGCGGGCCAGGTGCTGTCAGACTTTCACGCAAGCCCCCTGCAAATGGTGTTCTGGCAAACCCTGTTTATGGTGCTCACCGTGTGGATTGTGTCGGGGGGTGTGAGCAAAGGCATTGAGCGTGCCGTGAAGTGGTTTATGCCACTGTTGTTTCTGCTGCTGCTCGTGCTCTTGGGTTATGCATTTACCTCGGGCGGCTTTGCCCAGGGCGTCGACTTTTTGATTGGCTTTGACTGGAGCAAGATCACCGTTGATGGCTGGCTTATTGCCATGGGCCAGGCGTTCTTCACGTTGAGCCTGGGTATGGGCGCCATCATGGCGTACGGCGCTTATTTGCCCAGTGATGCAAAAATATCCAGCACGGTGTTTGTGATTGCTGGCCTCGATACGCTGGTGGCTGTGCTTGCCGGGCTCGCTATTTTTCCGATTGTGTTTGCCAACGGGCTTGAGCCCAGCCAGGGCCCGGGCCTTATGTTTGTTACCGTGCCGCTCGCCTTTGGGCAGATGAGTGCGGGCATTTTGTTTGGCGTACTGTTTTTTGTGCTGGTCAGCTTCGCCGCCATTACCTCAGCAATTTCATTGCTCGAACCGGCGCTTGCCTATCTGGTTGAGGAGTACAACGCCAAGCGCTCGCGCGTGGCGGTTTCGCTTGGCGTGATCTGTTGGGTGCTTGGGCTGGGTTCGGTGTTCTCGTTTAACATCTGGTCTGACGTCCATATTGTCGCCGGCAAAACTGTTTTCGATTTTGTCGACTACGTGTCGCAGAACATCATGCTGCCCCTGGGTGGTTTGCTGATTGCCCTGTTTGTCGGCTTTGTGTTGCCGAAAGAAGTAGTGGAAGAACAGCTCGGCATTCAAAGTAAGTTTGCGTCACTGCTGTGGCAACTGTCGGTCAAGCTGATTGCGCCGCTTGGCGTGCTCATTGTATTTGCAAAAACCATTTACGATTCCGTGGGCGGCTAGGCGCCAGTTAATGGCAGCCACCCATGTTCAGCGGTCGGCGTTGCTGCCTTATGCACAGGCAGATCTGTTTGCGATGGTGGCGGATGTGCGCGCCTACCCAAGCTTTTTACCCTGGTGTGAAGCGGTTGAGGTGTTGAGTGAATCTGCGGAGGTAGTGGAGGCCCGCGTGAGCGCAAAGGCGGCGGGTGTGTCACAGAGTTTTGTGACGCGCAATCACATGCACGCGCACAGTTCTATTGAGCTGTCTCTGGTGGAAGGGCCCTTTGAGCAGTTTGCCGGGCGTTGGGACTTTACTTCGCTTGGCGACGAGAGTGTCACGGGCTGCAAGCTGGCGCTCGATATGCGCTTCGAACTTGCCCGTAAAAACCCAATTCTGCGCCGTACTTTTGGCGCCCTGTTCGAGCGCGCGAGCACCACGCTGGTGGAGTCTTTTTGCGAGCGCGCCAAAGTGCTGTTCGACGGTGCGGCGTCGTGAACATTACCGTGGCCTACGCACTGCCTGATGTGCAGTTTGATGAGCCGGTGGTGCTGCCGGAGGGTGCGAGCGTGGCGGATGCCCTGGCGGCCGTGGCGCAGCAGCCACCCTTTAACGGCCTCGATCTGGCAAGCGTGCCTGTAGGGGTGTTCAATGCAGTGGTTAGTGACCGCTCGCAGGTACTGCGCGAGGGCGATCGGGTGGAAATCTATCGGCCCCTTGAAATCGACCCCATGAGGGCACGCCAGCTGCGGGCTGCAAAGGCGAAATAGCCCGCCTCTGGCTTGTGGTGTCCGACGCTACAGGGTGCGTTCAGCGGGTCGGTTCGATACTATCCTGCACCTAACTCTCCACAGCGGTTGTGCTGGATGTCTGTTCCGTTCCAAAACCTGATTTCTGCGGCCCGTTTTGGGTTGCTCGCCGTGCTGACCCTTGCGCTAGTGAGTGGCTGTGGCTGGCCGCGCGTGCATCGGGTGATTGTGCAGCAGGGCAACGTGATCAGTCAGCAGATGATCGACCAGCTGCGGCCGGGTATGACGCGTTCTCAGGTGGCCTACATTATGGGCGAGCCGGTAGTACGCAACACCTTTAATGATGATCGCTGGGACTATGTTTACATGCTGGAAAATCCCGGGCGCTACGAGGTGAACTCATCGGTGTCGTTGTTCTTCTACAACGACAAACTGAGCCATTTTGCGGGCGACCTTGTGCCCAGTGAAGTGCTGGCGAAACAGCAGGCAGAAAAAGAAGCGGCTGATGCTCCAGAAGTTGCGGCAGAAGAAGTTGCGGC
>CAZSYU010000010.1:63534-67881 GCA_964611345.1 uncultured Pseudomonadales bacterium | reverse complement strand
AGGCAGAAAAAGAAGCGGCTGATGCTCCAGAAGTTGCGGCAGAAGAAGTTGCGGCAGAAGAAGTTGCGGCGGAAGAAGTTGCGGCGGAAGAAGTTGCAGCAGAAGAGGTTACTGCAGAAAACGTTACTGCAGAAAACTTAGAAGACGCTGTCGAAGACGAAGCCCCAAAACGTATAGAAAGCATAGAACGTATCGAGGAGATTGCCGATATCTCCCCAGGCTCTGCACGCTAGTAACTCCTATTACCCCTACTATTTTGGGGACTAGTAATGGGTGTCTAGGCGTTGGCCATCAGGCTGCGCGCATAGGCGCGGGTTTTGTCATCGATCTCTGCCCCGCCCAACATTCTCGCAAGCTCTGCAATGCGTTGGGTTTTGCCTAGCGGTTCGATGCTGGAGTCGGCATCGTCGCTTTTCGAAACCAGCAAATGATGTTCACCCAGGGCCGCGATTTGTGGGGCGTGAGTAACACACAACACCTGCGTGTGTTGCGCTAGCTGACGCAGCAAACGACCCAGCGTATCGGCCGTGGTGCCGCCAACGCCCACATCGGCTTCGTCGAGCACCAGGCTTGGTAAATTGGTTTTCTCTGCCGCGACCACCTGAATGGCCAGGCCAATACGTGCGCGCTCGCCGCCCGAGGCAATTTTGCTCATGGGGCCAGCGGGGTATTTCGGGTTGGTTTGTACGTAGTACTCAACGGTCTCGGCACCCGTTGCCGATTCAGTGGCGTGAAATTTTAGGCTGAGCTTGCCGTTTTTGATGCCCAGCGCATCCAGGTAATGGCTGATCGATTTGCAAAACCCTTCGGCGGCATCAATGCGCGCCTTGGTGAGTTTGACAGCGCTGCGTTTGTAGGTGGCCTTTAGTTTCACCACCTCTTTTTGCAGGCGAGACATTTCTTCCTGCCCGCCGCCGATGTCGGCGAGCTCTTCCTGCAAGGCGATAAAACGCTCTTGCAGTTGCTCGGGCTCCACGCGGTGCTTGCGGGCCTGGTCGTGCAGCACCTGCATGCGTGCCTCTACTGTTTGGAGTGCTTCGGGGTCGGTTTCGAGGCTGTCTTGATAGCGGCGCAGTTCACTCACGGCTTCGTCCATGTGCGACTGGGCGGAGTTCAGCAGATCCTGGGCGGCGGTGAGCGCTTCGTGATCGTCGGTCAGCAGATTCACGCGCGCGATGAGTGAGGTGAGCGGGTTACCTTCGCCCAGCCCATCCAGCGCATCTGCGGTGGTGTGCTGCAAATCGGTGATTTGCGACAGGCGGCGATGATCGGTTTCAAGGGCTTCAACCTCACCGTCGGTTATGTTCAGTGCTTCGAGTTCCTCAACCTGATAGGCGAGCAGGGCTGCGCGGTCGCCGTGGGTACCGAGCTTGCTCTGCAGTGACTCCAGCCGGTTCTCGGTCTCTTGCCAGTTCATGTAGTTGTCGCGCACTTTTAGGCGCAGCTTTTCATCCACGCCATAGTCATCGAGCAGGCCAAGCTGAACGTCGCGCTGCAACAGGCGCTGGTGGTCGTCTTGCGCGTGAATGTCGATCAGGTGTTGGGCCAGTTGCCGCAGGTCTGAGCGATTGACCGGTATGCCGTTAACGAAGGCGCGGGACCGGCCCTCGCGATTGATCACTCGGCGCAACATACAGCGCTCATTGCTCTCGCCGTCCACCAGCTCGCGGCGCTCCAGAAAACCCTGCAGCATCGCATTGGCGCTGATATCAAACTCGGCGGAGATATCGGCCTTGGAAGAACCTGGCCGGATGTTCTCTGCACTGGCGCGATCACCCAGCACCATACCGAGCGCGCCCAGCAGAATGGATTTACCGGCGCCCGACTCCCCGGTGATGGCCGTGAGGCCCCCGGCAAAGTCGACGTCCAGCTCGCGCACCAACGCGAAATCCCTGACGGTGAGATGTAGTAACATGCAGGTGGAAGGTTAATTGATGAAGCAGCGCGAAGAAACATCTACGAGCACCTCCGCCAATATTAAGAGTGGCGTGGGTGGAGCAGTGGGTGGCATGCCCGTTAGCGAACGCGGCCAGTTGCTTCTAAAGATGCTGGTGGAACGCTATTTGTCGGAAGGCTCGCCGGTGGCCTCCAAAGCCCTGGCCAGTGCCCCCGGTGTGCAGGTTAGCCCCGCCACCGTGCGCAACATCATGGCCGATCTCGAAGCCAAGGGCCTTGTGCATTCGCCGCATACGTCTGCGGGAAAGGTGCCTACCAATCCTGGCCTGCGGTTTTTTGTCGACAGCCTGATCTCCGTGCAACCGCTCACCGAAGATCGGGTGGCCGATTTGCGCCAGGGCCTGTCGCCAGACATGTCGGCCACCGAATTGGTGGATGCCGCCTCAAAGATGCTGTCCCAGGTGACGCGCATGGCTGGGGTGGTCACAGTGCCCAAGCTCGAGATGGTGGAGCTGCGGCAGGTCGAGTTTTTGCCGCTGTCGGGTGATCGGGTGCTGGTGATACTGGTGGTCAATGAACGCGAGGTGCAAAACCGCGTGATTCACACCGAAAAAAGCTATACCCAAACCGAGCTGAATCAGGCCGCCAACTTCATCAACGAAAATTACGCCGGCCAACCGCTGAACCTTGTGCGCGAAAACCTGTTTAGCAGCATGGAGCGCGACAAAAACGAGATGACCGACATATTGCAGGCAGCGGTGGATGTGGCGGGCAAGGCGTTGTCGCCAGAAGAAGACGAAGAGGGCGATTTGAAGGTCAGCGGCCAGAGCAATCTCGCCACCTCAAAGCCCGAAACCATGCAGCAAATGTTTGAGGCGTTTTCTGAAAAGGGCCGTATCCTGCACCTGCTCGACCGCTGTCTTGAGAGCGACGGCATACAGCTCTTCATTGGCGAAGAGTCGGGTTATGAGCGCTTCGACGGCATGAGCCTGATCACCTCGCCCTACGAAGTGAATGGCTCGGTGGCGGGTGTGCTTGGGGTTATTGGCCCCACCCGCATGGCCTATCAGGACGTCATACCGCTGGTGGATGTCACCGCGCGGTTACTGGGCGCCGCCATTGACTACGACAAATAGCTGCCCGTCAGGGCGCTCGCAGGTCAGCAACCAGAGCCGCAACCGTCCGCCCCACCGCTTGCTCGGTGAGTTTGGGTTCGTCGCTAAACAACCCCAACCCATGATCGGCGCCGGCTACTGCATAGGAGCGGGCATTGCGCGATTGTGTTGCCGCGCTGATCAATCGCTCTGCTTCAGCTGGTGGCACCACCGTATCCTGGTCGCCGTACAGCACATACAGCGCGCCGGTGAAGCTTGGGATGAGATCCAGCGGACGTGATGCCTCCATGTCAGCAAACCAGCCGGCACTGAGTTCCTGCTGTTGTCCCCAGGAGGTGGTAAAGGGCACAAAGCCGTTTGCAGTGGCCGTTGCCTTGGCTTTGGCGAGTGCCTCGGTGCCACCGAGAAAGTCGACCAGGCCGGTGGTGCCGGCGTCGACAGAAGGTGCCCAAAGTGCGAGCGCCTGAAAGCGCGGGTCTTCATGGGCCAGGGTGACCGCGAGCCGACCACCCATGCTGAAGCCCATAATTGCCATGCGCGTGGTATCCACGTTGATGCTGTTCAGGGCGTAGTCGCGGGCGGCGCGCGCGTCGGCCAGCATGCTGGTGATGTGGTTGTTTCTAAACGGCTCGGTGCTGTCGCCGCAGCCTGCAAAGTCCATGCGAATGGAGGCGATGCCGGCGCCCGCAAGGCGCTCGGCGATCTGGGTAAAGCCGCTGGCTTCGTGGCGGTCACCGCCATGGCCGTGCAGCATAACCACTAACGGCAGTTCCTCTGTCGTGCTCTCCGGGTTACTTTTTGGGGTGGTGAGCGTGGCTGGAATGCGGGTGTCGCGGGAATCGATCAAGACGTCGAGCGCAACGATATCGTTCCTGGGCGGGGGCTCAGGGGTTGGGCCGCAGGCGCCCAGTAGCACAGTTGTTCCCAGCGCAATGGTGAGTTGGGCGAGATGGCGGAGCGACGGGCGCATTACGGGATCCTTGGGCTGCGAGGGGCGCCGTAAGAATACCGGCACATTTTTTCATCGCTACCCCTTGAATCCTGGGCTGTGCGCCCCAAACTCCGCGCCCTCAAGAGTTAACGGTTCAGGAGTGGCCCGCGATGGCGGACAACGACAACCCCACACCGCCCGAGGGCGAACCAAATCCCGCAAAGAAGGGTGCGGATAAGGGCGCAGAGAAGGGCCCAGAAGACATCGTCAACGAGGCGCTGGAAAAAGCGGCTGAAGATGCTGCCGGTGAGGAGAATGCCTCAGCGGAGGAAACTGCCCAGAGCGGCGAAGAAACTGCCCAGAGCGGCGAAGAAACTGCCCAGAGCGGCGAAGAAACTGCCCAGA